>DATHWI010000092.1 GCA_035460805.1 Verrucomicrobiia bacterium
CATGTTCTCCACGCTTGCCAGCAGCTCACCGCGCTCGCCAATGGAGTCCAGGGCGCCCGCCATGATCAGGTTTTCAAGTACTTTCTTGTTCACTACCGATGCACAGCGACGGAGAAAGTCTGGCAGGTCTGCGTAAGGGCCATTGGCCTTACGTTCTTCCACAATGAACTCACTTGGGGCCAGCCCCACGTTCTTAATGCCGCCTAGGCCAAAGCGGATATACGAATCGTACTTCTTATCTTCAGGTTTGGTGTGCTCCTCGTTAAAGAAAATGACACCAAATTCCAGGAAGGATTCGTTAATGTCCGGCGCCAGCACCTCAATGCCCATGTCCCGGCACTCGGCAATTTCAATGCCGATACGGTCCAGGTTGTTGGTATCTGCGGTGAGCAGGGCGGACATGAACTCAACTGGGTAGTTGGCCTTTAGGTACGCGGTTTGGTAGGCAATCATGGCGTAACACACGGCGTGGGCCCGGTTAAAACCGTAACGGGCAAATGGTTCCACGAAGTCCCAGACCTTTTCCGCCAGCTGCTTGGTCACACCCTGGTTGCTATTGGTCTTAATGGCGCCATCAATGAACTTCTCGCGCTGTTCATCGAGCAGTGCCTTAATCTTTTTACCTACTGCCTTACGGAGCACGTCTGCCTGCCCATAGGTAAAGCCGGCAAACTTACGGGCCACTTCCAATACCTGGTCCTGCGTAACGATGACGCCATAGGACATGTTTAGGATAGGTTCAAGGATTGGGTGCAAGAACGTTACCTGCCGGCGGCCATGCTTGGATTCAATAAAGTCGGGGATGGCGTCCATCGGTCCCGGTCGGTACAAAGCCACCATGGCCACAATGTCCTCAAACTGGGTTGGCTTAAGCTCTTTCAAGTACCGTTTCATGCCGGCAGATTCCAGCTGGAACACGCCGGTACTTTCCGCGCGCGAGAGGAGTTCATACGACGGTTTGTCATCAATAGGCAACCCGTCCAAATCAATTTCCACGCCGCGGATTTTCCGGATAACCCGCAACGCCTGCTGGATGATACTCAAGTTGGACAACCCCAGGAAGTCGATCTTGAGTAGGCCAATGTGGTCAATCTGGTTCATGGCGTACTGCGTGACAATGGCGTTGTCATCTTTGGCGGCACGCTGGATGGGAACATACGCGGTAAGTGGGTCGCGGGTCACTACCACGCCAGCGGCGTGGATGGAGGTGTGCCGGGCAACGCCTTCCAGCTTGCTCGCAATATCCATAAGCTTCTGCAGCTCTTCATTGCTGTGATAGAGCTCTTTAAGTTCAGGGATATTGGCCAACGCATCCTTAATGCTCATGCCTCCAGGTCCAGAAGGAATGAGTTTGGCGATGTGGTCACACTCGTTGTAGGAAATGCCTAGAGCCCGCCCAACGTCACGGATGGCAGCACGGGAGGCCATGGTTCCAAAAGTAATGATCTGGGCCACGTGGTCCGCGCCATACCGCTCGCGTACGTAGTTAATAACCTCGTCACGGCGGGTATCCTCAATGTCATTATCGATATCCGGCATCGATACACGTTCTGGGTTCAGGAACCGCTCAAAGATCAGGTTGTGGTGCAGGGGGTCCACGTTCGTGATGTGCAAGAGGAAGCCAACCAAAGAACCGGCGGCAGAACCACGCCCTGGGCCAATCATAATGTTCTGCGCACGGGCCCAGTTCAAAAAGTCCTGGGTAATAAGGAAGTAAGACTCAAAGCCCATCTTCTCAATTACGGAGAGTTCGTACTCCAAACGAGGCCGCGCCCTGTCGGCCAGGGAAATGTTCGGGTCGTTCAGTGGGGAAGCAACTAGGTCACCCTCGGTACGGCTGTCGTCACATTTGTAATCCACATCGTAACGGTCCTTCATGCCCAGTTCACAGAGGTAGCGCAGGTAGTAACGGTCTTTCTTCTCTGGGTACTTGCCCTCAACCTTAAAGTCTTCCGGGATAGGGTAGACCGGCATGATGTTCTCACCCATAGGGATGGTCACATTGCAGCGCTCCGCCAAGAGTGCGGTGTTGCTAACCGCTTCGGGGACATCGGCAAACCACTCCATCATTTGTTCGGTAGAAGTCATGCTGATGTCAGCATCCAACATGTTCAACCGGTTCGGGTCGTTCACCGTCTTCCCAGAAGAAACACAGACGAGTACGTCCTGTGCCTCGGCGTCTTCAGGGTGGATGTAGTGCACGTCATTGGTACAAATAACGGGGACACCTTCTTGCTTGGCAAGTTTGCGCAGCTGCTGGTTGCTTTCCATCACCTCATCGTCTTGCGGATGGTGCTGGAGCTCTATGTAAAAGTTTTCACGCCCAAAGATATCCAGGTACTCATGGAGGGCTTTCACACCGTCGTCCCAATCCAGGGCGAGGCGGCGGGGGATCTCACCGTTAAAGCAGCCTGAAGTGCCAATAAGGCCTTTGGCGTGTTGGCGGAGCAGTTCCTTGTCGATACGGGGCTTGTAGTAAAACCCTTCCAGGTGGGCGATACTCGTCAGCTTGAGGAGGTTCTGATACCCCTCAAAGGTTTCTGCAAGAAGGAGCTGGTGGTAGGATTTGGCGTCCAGCTTGGCCTCGCGGTCTGTGTGGAGCCGTTTGGCCATGTAGGCTTCTACGCCGATAATCGGCTTGATTCCCTCTTTGTGACAGGCTTCGTAAAAGTCGATGACACCGTACATGACCCCATGGTCGGTAATGGCGAGCGCCTTTTGTCCCAGTTCCTTTGCCCGCTTTACGAGCGCACTAACCTGAGCCTCCCCATCGAGGAGGGAGTACATGCTGTGGACGTGAAGATGGACAAACTCGGACATGAGTATGGATGTGGATTCGGGGGAGGCCTTCAAAGTACGAGCCTTCCCCGGTGGGATGGCTCGACAAAGAGATCAAAAAGGGCTAGTATCGCCCTACCAATTTATTTCTGCCAACACCACGGCACGCGGCCCTGACTTTGCCCCTTCCTTTGGACAATCTCTAGTGTACCGGTGGATACCCGCTGACTCAAGCTTCACACTATGCCATCCCAGTATGCCTTCATCTTTGGCCGCACACCGGAACTGTCGCTCCTCGAGCTAAACGCAGTAGCCGGGCGTTTTGGTATCCGTGTCATAAAGATGATCGAGGCGGAAATTGCCCTCGTGGAACGGGATACCGCCCTGACCAGTGACCAGTTGCAAGGCGTTCAGGCAACTCTCGGGGGTACCGTGCGTATTGCAGAGCTCTTTTTCCAGGTTGAACGTGAGGCGGTTGTCCAATCTGCTGCCCAGCTCGTGTTGGACAACGCCGCACCGGAAGGAAAGATTACCGTAGGTGTCAGCACTTGGTCTGCCAAGGGCAAGCCGGCGCCCGCCACCAAGATTGCCAAACCTCTCAAGGAAATTCTTACCCATGCTGGGCGGAGCATTCGTATTGTCACGCCGCCTGCGCCTCGCAGCCACTTGAGTGCGCCGCAGCTTATCCACAACAAGTTGGTGGGGGGCAATGCGGCCGCGAACGGCCGGGCAATTGACCTGGTTTGTATTTCGGGTGAGGGGGGATGGTGGCTTGGCATTACCAAGACCGTGCAAGACATTGAAGGGTATACCTTCCGTGACTTTGGCATCCCAAAACCAGACCCGGTTTCCGGTATGTTGCCACCTAAGCTGGCGCAGACCTTGGTAAACCTGGGCGTGGGGAGCAATGCAAAGCTCTCAGTTTACGACCCGTTCTGTGGGAATGGCCGCATTGTACTAGAGGCAACCCTTTTGGGTATTCCGGCCTTTGGGTCAGATTTGCGTCCCGAGCAAGTGGCTGCAACCCGGGAAAACTTGGCCTGGCTTTGCGACGAGTATGGGTTAGACCCGGTTTCCCCAGAGAATGTCTGGGCGGCTGATGCTACCAAAGGCCCTGGCCAACAGGTCGGTGAGCCGTTTGTGATTGTCGCTGAACCCTACCTGGGCAAACCGCTCCGTGCCAAGCTCCAACCTAGCGAACGGGCTGGTTGGATTGAAGAACTTACCAGTTTATACCTGGAGTTCTTCCAGTACTGGGCAGAATCCACGGAAAAGCCTGAATCATTTACCGTTATTTTCCCACGCGCCCTATGCACTGATGACAAAGATGCGTCTGTCTACGACGCAATAATTGACAGATTACATCTGGTTGGCTATAGTACCCGAGTACTCTTTTGTTACGACCGCCCCGACTCTTTGGTTCGGCGTGACATTGTTTCCCTGAAACTTGTTCGTTAGGCGCAAAAGACTTTTTGCATCTAGACGAGCACGTTTCTTTCTCAGAAAAGTTCTTCTCAGTAACCCAGATTTCAGTAAAACGTCATGGCACATAAGAAAGCCGCCGGTAGTACCAGACTGGGGCGCGATAGTCGCGCTCAACGTCTTGGTGTGAAAGTTTTCGGCGACCAGCACGCTACGGCCGGTAACATTATCGTCCGTCAGCGCGGTACCAAGTTCGCCCCAGGTGAGAACGTAGGACGTGGCAAAGATGACACCCTCTACGCACTCATCGACGGTGTGGTTGAATTCAAGAAAATCATGATGCGCAAGTTCACCGGCAAGCTCCGGCCAACCCGCATCGTGTCTGTCCGTCCCAAGAACTAACTCCCATGATGAAGACAGACATCGCCCAGCTTCTCTTGGGCAAATATGGAAAAAAGAACCCACCGGCCGTAAAGCCAGGTGACACTGTTCGCGTACACCAGAAAATCAAAGAAGGTGACAAAGAGCGCGTACAGATCTTCGAAGGCTTGGTTATTGCTGTAAAGCACGGCCGTGGCCTAGACGGTACGTTTACCGTTCGTAAAGTTGCCGTTGGTGGTATTGGCGTAGAGCGCACCTATCCTTTGCATTCACCAAACATTGTAAAGGTAGACCGCGTAAAGAGCGCCGATGTTTCCCGTGCCAAGCTTTACTATATGCGTGACCGTAAAGGTAAGAACGCCCGCTTTAAGAACGAGAACCAAACTCCTGCAAGCTGGTCTGAGCCAAACGAAGTTGAACTTCCTGTAGAGGAAGAGGTTGTGGCTGAAGAGGTTGAAGAGACCCCAGTTGCTGAAGTAGTGGGAACACCAGAGGAGACTCCGGTTGAAGCTCCAGTAGAGGTTGCCGCTGAGGCGGAAGCCCCAACTGAAGAAGCTGCCCCTGAAGAGGAGCAGAAAGAAGCCTAACGCTTCATGGTTCAAAGCCAACTACTCGGCGCGCAGGGGGAAACCCAGGCCGCCGAGTTTTTAAAACGTCAGGGTTTTGTACTTATTGCCCGAAACGTCCGCAAACGCTTTTCCGAGGCTGACCTAATCTGCTTAGATGGTGAAACCATCG
The DNA here is from genome assembly GCA_035460805.1 of Verrucomicrobiia bacterium. Lineage (NCBI taxonomy): Bacteria > Pseudomonadati > Verrucomicrobiota > Verrucomicrobiia > Verrucomicrobiia bacterium. The sequence goes on from DATHWI010000092.1 coordinate 5,320, forward strand.
TCCTGGTAGAGGTGAAAACCCGCTCAACGCGCTTTACAGATCCGCTCCAGGCGGTCACACCCCAAAAGCTCCGTCGCCTCAACCGGTCGCTCCACCTGCTTTCTGCGCAGTATCCCAACCAAAATATCCGTCTGGATGTGGTTGCGGTATACTGGGAACCAGGAAGAGAACCCCTTATTACTCACTACCCAAATATTATCTGATGTCTGTCCGCGTCCGTTACGCCCCTAGTCCAACAGGAGAGCTCCACCTAGGTAGCCTCCGCACCGTTATCTTTGACTGGCTCTATGCCCGCCAGAATAAAGGTGTGTTCATTATGCGTGTAGAGGATACGGACCAGGCACGGGTGGTTGAGGGTTCGCTCAAGCGCCAATTGTATGACTTGGCCTGGATGGGACTCACCCCAGATGAGGGTGTGTACCTGAACGAGCAGGGCGAAGTTGGCCAAAAAGGTGACAAGGGTCCCTATATCCAGTCCGAGCGCCTGCCCATGTATGCGCACTACGCCGCCAAGCTCCTCGAAGATGGTCATGCCTACCGCTGCTTTGCCACGGCAGAAGAGTTGGACAAGATGCGCGAAGAGCAGCAGGCCCGAGGGGAGATCCCTAAGTATGACCGCCGTTTCCGCGACCTGCCAAAGGAAGAGAGTGATAAGCGCGCCAAAGCAGGTGAGCCGTTTGTCATCCGCCATGCCCTCCCACTCGATAGGGAAGTAAAAGGGCGGGATGTCATTAGGGGTGAGATGGTGTTTAACACCAATGACTTGGATGACTACGTCCTCATGAAGTCAGATGGCTTCCCAACCTACCAGTTGGCAAGCGTGGTCGATGACCACCTCATGGAGATCACCCACGTAATCCGTGGTGAAGAGTGGATCCCATCGTTGCCTAAGAACCTGTTGCTTTACGAGGCCTTTGGTTGGAAGGCGCCATCTTTTGCCCATGTACCGGTTATCTTGGGTCCTGATGGGCGCCACAAGCTCTCTAAGCGCGATGGTTCCGTAAATGTGGCAGAGTACCGGGATAAGGGCTATCTGCCCGATGCCCTGTTCAACATGCTCACGTTCCTGGGTTGGTCTCCTGGTACTGAGGAAGAATTCTTTACGCGTGATGAGTTCATCCGCCGCTTCGACCTGACACGGGTCCAAAAGGCGCCTGCCAAGTTCAGCTTTGAGCGCTTGGATTATGTAAACGGCTGGTATATTAGGCAGCTTTCCGTTGGCGAGCTGGCCACTATGCTACTGCTCGTCTTGCAAAAGGCAGGGGTACCTGCAGAGCCCGGGAATTACTTATTGGCGGTCACGGCCTCCGTGCAGGAGCGCCTAAAACACCTGGACGAAGCGCCAGAATTCACCCGCTATTTCTTTGTGCGTCCTGATGTAAACACTGAGCTCCTAGAGCTTATTATCCCTAAGAAGGGGGATCTGGAATCCACGCGTAAAATCCTCAAGCTTGCAGTGGATTACCTAGAGAAGATCCCGTGTGAAGAGTGGACCGTCGATGTATTGGACGAAAGGCTCCGTTTGTTCATTGGCATGGGTGAATATTCCAACATTGCCGTCCTGTGGCCCATCCGCGCCGCCCTTACTGGCGTCAGCGCTTCCCCAGGTGCCTTTGAAATGCTCCATGTGCTGGGCAAGGACGAATCGCTAGCCCGGCTGCGCGCAGTCATTGCGGTAGGGTAAGCAAATCGGTACGCTAGAAGAAAGCAGATAAGCACTCTTCATGGCCAAGTTTTCGATTGAGGAAGCGATTGGGTTCGGATGGAAGACCGTAAAGGACCATTGGATGACCTTGGTTCCGGTCATTGTAGTCCTTTCGGTGGTGAGCATGGTTATTTCCAAGGTTGTTGAGGGGGACAAGGCGGGTGAGTTGGAGCGCTCATTTAGCGCTATGAGCTTCAACCCAACAGAGATGCTCTCTGCGATGTCTGCCAACCTGTTGAGCTCCATTGTTTCTGTCATTATTGCCGCCCTGCTCATGCGGGTCTGTCTGCAGTATGTGGATGGCAAAGCAACGGACTTCTCCTCGCTTTTCCGCGGGATTACCCCAGAGCTCTTGGTCAAAGTGATTGCGGCTTCCATTATCATCAATATTTTGGTGGCCATTGGCTTTGTCCTGCTCTTTGTTCCAGGTGTGTACTTGGCACTTCGCTTCAGCCAGGCCCTCTATGTCATGATTGACCGGAACCTGGGCATTATGGAGTCTATTAAGGAGAGCGGCCGCCTGACCCAGGGCGTGAAGTGGCAGCTCATTCTGTTTGGTATCGTATGTGGCCTGGTGGTCCTTGTAGGGCTCATTGCGCTGGTTGTAGGCCTTATTGTGGCTATCCCAGTGGTAGCTGTTGCTAGCGCCCATGTGTACCGTCAGCTGACCCGTACCGTGGACGAAGTTGCCCCTGCGGCAGCTCCAGTAGCAGCCCCTGCAGCCTAGTTCTTGATTGAAGGGGGGAAATTTGGTACCGTAGCAGAGCACTAAACCGCTCTTCTGCGGTACCAATTTCGTATGTGTGAATAGTGTGGGGAGAACATGAGGACAATGTGATGCCTGGTGGCCAAGTGGTAAGGCGCCTGATTCTGGATCAGGTTACCGTAGGTTCGAATCCTACCCAGGCAGCCAAAGAAAAGAAGAGACCATTGGTCTCTTCTTTTCTTTGGACTGCAGGGCAGATTCGAAACCAGGTTCGACCGCGCCCTGCCGAGGTCTAATTGAGGGGCGGGGTTAGTGAGCGAAGCGAACGTTATCCTACCCAGCTACCTTTTCTCATTAAAATCTCTATCATGGGTCTATGAGCATCGAGAATTATTCCCCCAAAATAGAAAAGCAGGAAACACTCACCTACACACTAGATGTTACCCTGCACCGTCATGGCCCTAAAGAAGGGGATAGTGGTCCACTTTCTAAAGAGGGACGGGAGGATAGCGGGGAATATTATCGAGAAAACTACGAAGGTGTCACAGTTGGCACTACAGAAGTTGTACATTCCGGATTAGATCGAGCATCTGAAACTGGTGAGGTTTTCGAACGGGAAGTTGATACCTTAAACGAACTGAATAGCCCTCAGCGGGATCAGCGTCTTAGCGAAGGTACAATTTCAGAGCATCCAGAGCTACGAGAAGAATATGGGGGAAAAGGTGGTCGTTGGCTTAAGGGTTGGCTTAATGCTGAAGAGCGGGTAGATGGAGTGAAAACGGGACAAGAAGCTTTGGGTGATCTGAAGTCTTTTATTACCGATAAGCTTGAGGTGGCTCAAGAGGAGGGTGGATCAATTGAGATTGACGCTTTCACTCATGCACCAGTCATGGCGGCCCTTCTCCTTTCATTAGATAGGCAGTTCTCCACTGGTTTCTTGTCAGAAAATTGGGAAGAAGAAAATATAATTCACACTAAATTGCCATACCTCAGTACTCTAACTGTACGATTAGAGTCTGAACATGCAGATGAAGCTACGGTTTATTTTCAGGGCAAATCTGCCACAGTTCCACGATCTTTTTTCACTAAATACCTATCCTCATGAGCTTTCCAATCTTAGTTATTTCAGGGCACCCGGCAACTGGTAAAACGTTTCTCGGGAAAAAGATAGCCACTGAGCTGGCCATCCCAATGGTTTCCAAGGATGGACTGAAAGAAATTCTCTTCGATACACTTGGTTGGAGCGACCGTGAGTGGTCAAAGAAACTCGGAATGGCGAGCATGCGATTGCTCGATTCTATCCTCCTTGCACACCTAGAGGCTAAACAGCCGCTTATTATTGAGAGCAATTTTAAGCCTGAGTTCGAAAACGAACGATTCCGCGGTTATGCCGAAACATATGGCGCTGAATTTATCCAAATTCTTTGTTGGGCTAATGGTGATGTGCTATCCAAACGGTTTCACGAACGTGTAGCTTCAGGGGAACGGCATCCAGGCCATGTAGATGGTCAGAATCCTGATGAATTCAAGAAAATACTTGAAGAAGGAAAGTCGGCTACTTTGGATATACCTGGGAAAGTAATTGAAGTGGATACAACCGATTTTGCCCAGGTAGATTATGCAGGGCTTATTCAGCAGGTGCGAAAGGAAATTGGGAGTTAAGGGCTAATCTGATTAAGTCCCAGTACTCTCTCGATTCAAGTAACGTCTGAAATTTTTCACTATCCGCCAGCCTATACAAAAAGAGACCCACTCGGGCCTCTTTTTGTATTGCGGACTGTAACTAAAAGCTTAGAAAGCTTTTGTTGCGCCCTCTTTAATTGCCTTCTCAGCGTTCTCTTTAGACATCATTGCGCAGACAACGGTGCCGCACTTTACATGCTTTCCCTTTGCCATAAAGCCACCTGCTTTTGTCTGGTGAATCGCTGGTGCTGACAACTCAACGCCTTTTTCCTTACATTTAACGCAGTATCCTGTAACCATATGTGTCTCTTCTAAGATTGATAGCTATCGCATCACTGGCTTCATTATAGCGCCTGTTTACAGTACGACTAGTCTGTAATGCTCGCGAGCCCCTTCAGCGAGCCTGATGATACGTCTGTTCGTCCTAGGGCGGTGCCTCAGACAGCCATAATATAGACCAGCTACCGGATATTCATATCTTTCGTTATCATAACCGTATGAAACCTATCGTTGCATGGATAAATTGTTATGGCCATTGGGATCCTGAGAATAGAAATCCAGTTGAGACAGCTGGGTACGATCAGTATTTGACTGGAGTAACTCAAGCGTTATACGCCTTGCAAGATCGTGTAGGCGCAGTGTACATCTCTGGTGGCATGTACGATTCGTTGCATAGGACTGAGTGCGCCACTACGGCCCCCGAAATCCTACGCCGCCTCTCAGCTTTAAAAAGTAATATACGCACGATACTTGCTGACGAAAGCAGCGTAACGAGCATTTCCATTGCGAAGAAATTCTTGGACACATGGGAAAAAGAATATCCGAACCATGCCCCTCTCCTTTTCTGTGATGAAGTCCGGTTTCCTGCCAACGCCTATGTACTCGAATGCCTAATGA
>DATHWI010000093.1 GCA_035460805.1 Verrucomicrobiia bacterium
CGGACTGCTAGCAAAAAAGACCCCCAACGGGGTCTTTTTTTGTGTGCTAATAGCTTATTACAGTATCGGGGTGGACTACCTCAACCCAGGTATTGCCACGCACCAGCTTCATTTCTGAACCATCGGCATTGTAGTACCGGGTTCGCTCATTCCCTGAGCGCTTCCATGTTCCTACGGTGGCGATACCGTTATTGAGCACAATAACCTTGCCAGATCCAGTAAGGGTGAACTTGCCTACCACCTTACCCCCGCTACTGGTCACCTGTACGCTCTGAACGGTCTGCAGGACGATATTCTTGGTGGTAATCACCTCTCCTGTGTCGGCGTCCTTGTGAGCTAGGCCTGCCATGGCACGCGCGTAGGTATTGGTTTTAGGGTCAAACGCCCATTTCACACCAAAGGAGGCGGAAGAGAAATCGATGGAAACATTCTGGGCTGCTCCCCTGCTTGCCTCAGGTGCCTCATCAGTAAAGAGAAGTGGCTCATACCCGCCAGCTTGCTCATACTTTTTGCTAGTGATGTGGTCCCATAGCTTCCCTGTAGAGCTGAACATGGTATGTTCCGTACTTACATTCCGGCTGAAATCACGCTTGAAAGTGGGTTCGCCAATGGCAAACTGGTCCAGGTCCGTGATTCCGCCATTGGCTTGAATGCTGGCCAGGGCGTCGCTGTTCCCGCCCACATGGGCCAGGAAGGCGTTGTATTCGCGTGCGTAGTCCAGGTAATAGGTGCGGACACTCCGTACGGGCCCAACGCGGACATCCTTTGTATTGGCATCGGCATAAAGGGCAAGGAAGCGGGTAATGCCGCCCTCGGCAATGGCTTCGTATACCCAGTCTGCTTCTGCGAGACCGGCTTGCGGTCGGGCTTCTGGGTGATTCTCAATCATAATGCCGAGTGGGCGGATATTCTCCTGACCCGGCTCAACCATCGCGCCATCTAATTTCCGGGCAACGGGCGTAGGTGTGGCAGACGGTGTGGGCGTAGGTGTGGCAGAGACAATCGCCTCGTTCGTATTGCAGCTGTTCCCCTCACAGCCGGTGGACTTGCCGGCTTGTTTGCGGTACGCCAGCGCCACGCTGGTCAGGGCGGCAATCACTACAAGCCCAGCAACGATGCCCGCGATTACCTTGGGATTCTTAAGGTGTTGGGCAAATGTCTTTTTGACAGGGGTGGTAGCCACTGGTGGCACAATGAGCGGCTGTACTTCTTGCTCTGGTTCCATGAGGTGCTTACTTAAGGCCGATGACTACGAGGACCATATCGGGGTCTGCCAAGGTAGACTCTTCAAGGGTGGTGGAGTACCCGCTGAGGGCAGCTTGCACGGCCTCCGCCTCTGCTTTGCGTCCCGCTGCGTAGTAGACCATGGTGCTGGCGTAGTTTTGATTCTTTGCGTTGCCCGTCGTCCGTACCTTAAAGGAGGCGGCTTCCAGGGTTGTCTTAGCTTTCCCTGCAGCGCCCGCCACGGTTGTGCCGTTCAGTACGCGGAGCGTAACGTTTGCCGGAACAACCACCGTTGCTTCTGGCGTGGCTGAGGCGGTAGGTGTTGGGGTGGCTTCTGGGGTTGGAGTTGCCTCAGGGGTTGGAGTTGGCGTAGCCGAAGCGGTAGGTGTTGGGGTTGCTTCTAGGGAAAGCCATTCGTGGAGGTTTTTCTGTGCGAGGGAGTAGCCAATCACCCCTAGGACGATGCTGACCACAAGAAGGATGACCCACCACAGCCAGGAAGGCGGCTTGCCAATTGCTGCGTGTGGTTCAGGGAAGAGCGCATCAAAGCTATCGGCTGCAGGTTCTTCGGCAGGGGCAGGATCCGTAGGGGGTGTCTCTGCTGTAGGGGTGGGTTCAGCTGCGGGAGCGGGTGCTTCTGCAGGAGTAGCTTCTTTTGGTGCCTCAGCAGGGGTAGGAGGAGTCTCCGTCTTTTCGGCCTTAACCTCTTCTTTTACTTCTGCTGCGGCTGCGGGCTTGGCTGCCCCACCGGCTGATAAGCTATCAAGCTTCTTCTTCATGAAATGTTCTCCTTATGAACGTGATTGCCAGAGCGCAAGATCGCCTGCCCCTACTGACCAAAACATAATTCCTTTGAGTTGGTAGGCGGCTGCAGCATTGAGCTTCTCTTGAATGGAGGTTGCGTCTTCAAACCAGACTTGGTGAAGGCGGCCTTGTGTATCGGTATAGGTAAACACCGGGATGGTGCCTATATCGTAGCCGCGCTCATCGATGCCGGTCTGACGAATTACAGGGGCCTCCTTTTCAGTACTGAGTGTAATCGCCTGTTCATAGCTTATACCTGTTCCCTCCCAGTTGTCAGCGTCAGTGAGGGGTGCGCTCCAGTCATACCCGTAATTTCCCAGGCCAATAACAAGCTTCTTGGGGTCGATGGTATCCGCAGCATAGGCAGCCACTTCCGCCACCCAAGAGAGTGGGGCAATGGGGCCTGGCTCACCGGTGGACTTGCCGTGGTAGTCATACGCCATAATGCGGACTTCATCGGCAATAAGGCCAACAGACCGCCAGTCCATAGGTACTTGGTTGGCGATACGGGCCTCAAGGGTAACGGCTACCTTCAGCTTCTCTTGGTGGAATACGGTGGTGAGGTTGCGGATGAACCCGGTGAAGAGGTCGCGGTTCTCGCTGCCGAGCGATTCGTAGTTGATATCAATACCCGTAAAGCCCTGCTCCTTCACGGCGGTGAGGAGGTTGAGAATATGGGTGCTTTGCACATCCAGGTCGGAGAGTGCCTTGTATGTATGGTCAGGGTCTCCGCTTACCGTAAGGTAGGTTTCAGAAGAAGGATACGTAGCCTTGTAAGACTGCCACTGGGACCAGCTGGCCTTAGGGGTCATGGACATGCCATCCTCCCCTACCGTCAGCCAAAAGGCAGAGGTGGAATTGAAGATGTTATCGGACGGGTTGCTGACATTCCACGGGGTGATCCAGCCATAGAGGCGGACGGATTGCCCAGATTCGGCCAAGGCTTTCCCGGCATCAAGGGGGTTGAGCCGGTCATCACTGGCAATGGCAGGTAGGTAGCGACGGGCAGTCGAGGTGGTATTGGTATCCGCGGGAGAAGAAGGGCGGTTCCACGGGGTATTGGAGAGCATGAGGGCAAAAACGGCACCTAGGGCTGCGGTATGGATGATGGCGGTCTTTTTGCCAGGTTTGCGCAGCTCGTCACGTGCGGTATGTGCCGCGCTTTGGACGCCCCGGGTGGTCCGGCGGACAACCTTCTGGGGATACGGGTTCCGTTTCTTGGTGTGTACCTTACGGGTAATGGGCAGTGCCGTAAGTACTGGCCCTGTTACTGGGAGTTGCTGCTCATCAAGCTTCCCTCCCCACTCGTTAATACGTCGAAATGCCCGCTCTAAAAGAGTGGGTGGTGTGGCATGAGGAATAACTCGCGATCCTGTCGTCGCGGAGTGCGTATGTGACCGCACAATGATATCGCGCATACATCTATTGTACGGGTTTGAGAAAGGGAAAGGCAAACAGAGCCCGAGAGGGCTCTGTTTTGTGGGTAACAGGTTACCTAGGCAAACTTGCGGATAAGTCCCTTTACCTTGCCTTGGATCTCTACTTTCCGGACAAAGATAGGGTTCATGGTGGAGTTGGCAGGCTGAAGCCGTACGCGGTCCTTTTCCTTATAGAAGCGCTTGAGGGTCACGTTCTCCCGGTCAATGAGCGCCACAACGATGTCACCGTTTTTGACGGACTTGCCTTGTTCGATAATGACGTAGTCTCCACTTAGAATGCCGTCTTCAATCATGGACTCGCCTTTTACGCGGAGGGCGTAAATGTTATTACCCATCATATCTCGAGGGATATCGATGGTTTCATTGGTGGCAATGGCCTCAATTGGCCGGCCTGCGGCAATAGCGCCCATGAGCGGGATGGCGAAGAACCCTTCGGCAGCTTCCGCAAGTTTGTTCACTTGAATGGAACGGGCAAGGTTCTCCTCGTGCGAGAGGTAGCCCTTTTGCTTGAGTGATTCTACGTGCTCCGCAATGGTTGCGGTGGAAGAGAGGTCAAAGTAATGGCCAATCTCCCGGTAGCTGGGAGCGTAGTTATGTTCAGCAATGTAATCGGTAATGAAGGCCAGGATTTCCGCCTGGCGCTTGGTCAGTGGCTCCATATGCGGACTGTTACGTGTTCGGTGTTTGTACGATACCGAACAAATACCGCTAGTGTCAACGAAAGCAAATGAATGTCTATCGCTCCAGTGTCAAAACCAGCTCACAGTGCCATGTATGGGGAAACATATCGACGCCGGTGGCTTGTGTGACGCGGTACCCCGCACGCCCTAAATCCTGAATATCGCGGTAGCAGGTAGTGGGATTGCAGGAGGTGTAGACAACCTTCTTAGGCCCTAAGTTGGGCAAAAGCCTGCGGAACCGCTCGTGCAAGCCTGCCCGGGGAGGGTCCAGGATAACTACATCAGGCAGGCCGGTAGATTGGCAGAAGGCGCTCGTTACTACATCCTCTACGGCCCCTGTGTGTACTGTCACATTGGTCACATTGTTTTTCTGTAAGTTCCAGTTGGCATCCGCGCAGTTTGCCTCGTTGGATTCTATGCAAGTCACCTTACTGGCATTGCCTGACAAAAACATGCCGATGGTGGCAGAGCCGGCGTACAGATCCCAGACATGCTCACTCCCCTGAAGGCCTGCATGTTTCTCAATAGTCTGGTACAGCGCAGTCACCATGCTTCCATTGGGCTGAAAAAAGGCATGTGGCGATACGAAGCAGGTGAAGTTCCCTATTTTGTCAGTAATACCCAACTCACCCCAGAGGAGGTCATCTTCAAAGCGCGTATTGGTGGCGCCCCAGCTACGGGAATGAAAAATGCTTACCACGGCAGGCACGCTTTCGCGCAACGAGTCTGCCCAGGCGGTGAGTCCATCCATTTTGCCTTCATCAGTAACGAGGGAGACTAGTATCTCTCCCGTCGCTTTTCCCTCACGGATAAGGAGGTGCTTAAGCCACCCACTTCTGGTGGCTGGATTGTAGAGGGTCCAACCAAAGTCCGTAGCGGCCCGCGCAGTGAGATTCATAATGAGATCGCCTACGGGAGAGAGGAGAAAACAGCGGTCTACGGGAATATCCCCTTCTTCACTGCCTTTCTGATGACGGGATGGCCGGACTACATCCCCTTCCCGCACAAAAGCAAAGCGGATCTTGTTGCGGAAGTAGAGGGGGTACTCTTCTGGGCTCCCTACAATGGGCTGCCATGCCGCCTCAGGGACGCTTGCACCAAAAAGGGAGCGGAGCCGCTGCTCCTTGGCTGCCAACTGTTTTGGGTAGGAGATATCCTGGCTGTCACACCCGCCACATTGGTAGAAATACGGGCATACCGGAGTGATATCGGGTGCTGGCCGTACAATGTCAGGCATTCGCTTCGGCAAGGTGGGTAGTATCTACAGTCTCCGCATACTCAGGCACCCCGGAGCTGATGCTCAACTCCTCTTCTATGGATTGTGAGAATGACAGGGCAGAGTTAAGTTCGCCGTGAGTCACGAAGACTTTCTTGGGCGGCCTGCCGTTGAAGCAGTGCATCCAGTGCATGAGGCGTGGGTAGTCGGCATGGCCGGAAAAGGCACCGCAGGACTTAACCTTGGCTTTAACGTGCACCTCCTGCCCGTAAATGACGACGTGCTTTTCGCCATCGTGCAGCTTGCGCCCGAGGCTTCCCTCTACCTGGTAGCCGACAATAAGGACGGTTGTGTTAGGGAATTGAAGGTAGTTCTTAAGGTGGTGCATGATACGCCCGCCGTTCATCATCCCGGAGCCGGCAATGATGATCTTTGGCCCTTGCACCTTAAGGATATGCTTGGACTCTTCGGAGGTGGTGGTATAGCGCAAACCGGCAAAGCTGAAGAGGTCCCCGCCAAACTTGCGCAGGTTTTCCTTGGCTTCTGGGTTAAAGAAATCGATGCTTTGGCGGAAGATTTCCGTAGCGGCAATGGCCAAGGGGCTGTCGAGGAAAATGGGTAGCGTGGGAATCTGCTTAGTGGCGTGTAACTCATTGAGTTCGTAGAGCAGCTCTTGGGTTCGTTCTAGGGCAAAGGCAGGGATGAGGAGCGTTCCTTTGGTGCGGATGATTTCGTGGATGGCATCCTTAAGGAAGGACGTTCGTTCCGTCCCCGTCTCATGGATCCGGTTGCCATAGGTTGACTCCACTACTACGATATCGGCGCCATAGAGGCATTCGGCGTTGCGTAGCAGTGGTACGGGCGTATTGCCAAGGTCGCCGGAGAAAACAGCTTGCTCGCCTTCGGCTACAAACTTTACGGAAGCAGAGCCCAGGATGTGGCCCGCATCAGCCATGAACCCGCTTACGCCAGCACCAATCTGGAATTCCTTGTGGTAAGGAACCGTTTTCCACATGGCTTCCAGTGGTTCCACGTCGTCGGCAGTATAGAGTGGTTCGTGCCCGTGCCGTTCGGCCTCTTCCATAATGAGCTTGGCTGAGTCACGCAGGTTGATCATTGCCAGCTCTGCGGTAGGTTCGGTCCCATAGAGGGTGCCGCGGAACCCTTCCTTGTAGAGCTTGGGTAAGCGGCCAATATGGTCAAAGTGGGCATGGGTGACGACCATGTTGTCCACGGCGGCTGGGTCAAAGGGAAAGGCCTGGGAGTTCTTGTCTTCCGCGTACTTGCCTCCCTGGAACATCCCACAGTCCAGGACAATGCGTTGGTGGGCGGTCTCTAGGTGGTAGCAGGAGCCGGTGACTTCTCGGTTTGCGCCGCTAAAAGTGATTTTCATATATATGCAGTATGCCGCATTTTGCCTTAAAAAAAGAACCCGCGGGTGCGGGTTCAAGCATAAATGGGTATGCAGCGGGGTACGCAGTTTTGAAAACTGGGGTAACTGAACATGTCGTTCACCTCTGCCGTTTCGTAGGCGAAAGGCCCTTGAAGGAGCGGCGCGGTGAGGCGCAGCGTTTCGCCATGTGACACCACCAGGATGGGGCCCTGCTTGGCCTGTGCGTAGAGCATCCGCGCCTCTGACCGGAGTTCCTCAAACTTGTGCGCCAGGCTTTGGACCTCCCATACGCTGTAGTGTGGGTCGCGCTTGAGTTGGTGGATATGGCCCAGGTGCTCCATGATGTCCTGTCCCTCAGCAATCTCGGGTGTCTCATACGGCCCCCAATGCCGCTCAACGAGACCGGGCACGAGGATGATTGGCAGCTTATCGGCTATGAGTTGGGCCGTTTCCTGCGTCCTTCTGGAAGGAGAGCAGAATATGCGGGGTACCTTGCCGGTACGCGTCGTGATGGCATCGATGAGATAGCGGCAGCTCAGTGCCTCGGCAACGCCGATTGGTGAGAGGCCGGGATCCCCGTTATGTTCATCCATGATCTGTGCACGGATCTTTAGGTACTCGGGAATGTTCTTCCGATAAAAGTAGTAGGCAGCCAGGTTGTGCAAGGCATGGGCATGCCTTAACAGAGTGATAGTACTGATTGGTCTTCTCAAATTCCGACGGCGATGCATTCCTCTTCTTTAGCATAAGGAGCCGATAGTGTCCAGATGGCAATGCTGGACATGGGGCCTCTTTCCTGGTAAGATCTTCAGCATGTCAGTAGATATTCGAACCTTGGACGCTTCTGATGAAGCTTCAAAAGCACAGCTTGATGCCTTGAAAAAAGAAGTTTGGCCCAAGGCTGACGAAGAGCACTTTGGTGCAGACCTGCATCCTCATTTCTTTCACACCGCTGAGGCCACCCTTGTTTACGAGGAAAATGGCCAGCTCCTTGGCTATCTAGAAGTGAGGTGTGAGCTGGGAGTTGCCTACATGGGCAGCACTGGCATAGTAGAGCAGGCACGGAGGCGTGGGGTTGCGACGAAGCTTGTTGAGGCCGCAGAAAACTGGGCCCGGGAAAACTATTGCCACAAGGTTACTGCAGAAACAGGTACCGAGTGGACTTCCAAAGGGTTGGTGACAGCTATGGGGTATACCCCCGTTGTGACCTTTAAGCGCCACTTTGGGAAGATTGATTTCATCGTCTTTGAGAAATTCCTGGATTAATCAAAAGACCCGCTCACATGAGCGGGTCTTCTTTTTATTCAGCTGTTTCCAACATGGTAGAGAGATAGATGATCTGCCCTTGGTGGTACATCATGTTCCAGTATGGGTACATCATAGTATCGGCCAGTGTGTAGGTAGTCCAAGGGTACTGGATGACTGTATCCACATCCTCTGCGGGAACGGCAGCGATAGCCTTGCCTACGTTCTCTGCGCCTTCGAGCAACTTAGCCTTCAATTCTTCCCAGGAAAGGGCCTGAAGCTTTTCGTTTTCTGACACATATTCCGTGTTGAAAAAGTCTGGCCACTGTTTGGACTCAAGCAGCATGTGCATGTTGAGGTTCATGAAGGCACATTCTGCCACGAGCGCCTTGGGGGTCCGTGCCTTGCCGCCAGGGCTCGTTTCCCGTTTATCCTCGGGCAGGGATTCGTAGGCGGCAATGAGTTCGTTGGCTGCGTCCTTTAAGGCTTCGGGCAGATAGGCTTGGAGGGTATTCTTCATATGGAGTGGTTACGCTTGCCGGTTTATCTTACCGGTAAAAAACACTTTAGCGTAGTATGGATTCATGGAATGGCTCCTCATCTTAGTGGCGGTCTTGGCCGTTGCCTTGTACGTCTGGCACTGCGTCGATGTTTTTTTGAGTAGCAGGCCGGGGCGGGTGCTGTACGTCAGTTCCTCTGTGGGACAGGTGGCGCCCGTGCTTGATGACATTATCGCGCGGTATATCCCAAAAACCGAGAAGGTGCTTTTCATTGAGCCAGGAGCCGGCATAGGCAATGTGGCGCGGCTTATGGCCCGCCGCTACCGTTGGAAGGAAGTGCAGGCAATAGACATTAGTGTGCTCCTATGTTTCTGGGCCAAAGCGTATGCCTTAGCATTCCGTTCCCCCCTTAAGGTTTTCCGCGGTAATATTTTTAACCAAAACTATCCCAAGGGGTCTCTGGTGTATTGCTACCTTACCAGCCCCATCTTGGAAAGGCTCCACAAGGAGAAAAAATTGGAAGGGACCCTGGTTGTCACCCTTACCTTTGCCATACCTGGCGTGCAGGCAACGGAAGAATGCAGCCTCACCAATTGGCAGGGCCAGGTGTACGTATATGATTTCCGCTAGAGCTTAGAGGTTTCCGCCACAATCACTTTAAGTGCCTTGGGTGCAACGCTAATGCGGATAGGTGTGGTGGTGGTTACCTCCCCGTCCAAACTCACGCTTTGGGGCGGGTTAGTTTCTAGGATCAATTCTTTTTCCACTACCACACGGTCCAGGTTCTGCTTGGAAAGCCTACGCCCTAAGAGGGCCCGCATCCAAATGGCAAGGAGTTGGAGGGGTGAAAGACCCTTAAAGGTAAAGATGGTGATATCGGCGCTTTCCAAGCGGCTCTTGTGGATGAGCGACGCAGGGCCGTAGTAGCCCCCATTTGCTATGACTAGCTGGTAGGTTTGGAAGGGAACGGGGTTGTTGCCCGGGAACCAGACTTCAAAAGGGCGGAGGTGCGCCATGGCACGGATCCCCTGAACGAGGTATGAGAATATGCCCAGGTACCTTTTAAGGTTGTCCGGGAGGTTGGCGGCAACACGGGAAGAAAAGCCCAATGAAACGGCGTTGGCAAAGTAGGTATCGTTTATTTTGCCAAGGTCTATTTCGGCTACCTTTCCGTTAGCGATAGCGGCAACTGCGGTTGGCAAGTGGTTTGGGATATCCAGGCTGCGGACAAAACTATTGGCCGTGCCGAGAGGCAGGATGCCGAGGACGACATCCTTATAAACCAGTTGGTCCACTATCTCGCTGATGGTCCCATCGCCGCCGCCAACGATGATGAGCCGGAAACCTTTTTCGATAAGTCCGCCGACTTGGGACTGGAGGTTGGCAGGATTGCTTACGGGGTGGCTTTCTATATCCAAGCCCGCCTCCCGCAGGAGTTTCTCTGCCGTCTGTTTCAGGCGCCTGCCTCGGCGCGAGGCGGTATTTATGACAAGGGCTGCCTTGGTGGGAGTCATAGGCTGACTATAGCAGGAATGAAAAAGGCCGCTCGACATTGAGCGACCTTGGGGGTTAGGTGGCCCCCACTCCGGCTGTGAGGTGCATGATGCGTTCCTCAAGCCAGAGAGCGGGGTTGTCCAGCCTGTCGGCTGGGATGAGGGTGTATTCCGGGGTCAGCAAGGCAAACGTTGCCTCGTAAATGCTGGGGTTGTGGAGTGGCCCCTTGGGCTTCCATGAGGTAGCGGCTAG
Source organism: Verrucomicrobiia bacterium (assembly GCA_035460805.1). Taxonomy (NCBI): domain Bacteria; kingdom Pseudomonadati; phylum Verrucomicrobiota; class Verrucomicrobiia; species Verrucomicrobiia bacterium. The sequence goes on from DATHWI010000093.1 coordinate 10,248, forward strand.
CGCATCCCGGTCGGTCTCTTCGCGGGAGACCCGAAGGCCGCTGCCACCAAAGAAGTAAACGAACGTTTCCTGCCCTTCCTTACCCGGTACCAGCGCCAGGGGTATCCCTACGCCGGACTCTTTAAGGGCCCGCTGTCCCGCTAGGACATCGAGCTTTGTGAGGACGGCAGCCAGTTCATGGACGGTCTTCCCTACCTTGGTGGATTGCAGGACGTTTAGGTCGTAGGCTATCCGGCCAATGGGGTCGCTTCCACAGCGTTGGTTACCGGCGGTTCCGCCGTCAGTCCAGTGC
>DATHWI010000094.1 GCA_035460805.1 Verrucomicrobiia bacterium
ATTAGCTGAGAAGCTGAATGCCACAAACATCATACGATGTATGATAATTTCCGATCCCAACCATCCAGCCTGGGCCACTGAAGTGGCCGCCTCCCTAGGTTCTCTCTCCTCCCGCCTCCAAACCAAGATTCTCCCCGGCGACTTTGGCAGCGCTGCCGCACTCACCCTGGCTGCCAATGAGCTCCTCACTCCCTTTCTTTCCATTGAAGTAGGTCCGGAAACAGTGCTTCCACCCAGCTTCCTCCCCCTCTACACGGCACATCACCAGAGCGGAAACGTAGTCACCCACCTGCTGACCACCGAAGACGGGACAACGTTCCACCAGAGCGGGGTACGGGTTATTGATGCCAGCTTCATTGCCTCCATTCCTGCCGGCCGCGCGGACCTGCAGGATGTCTTTCCCCTCCTTGCAAAAGCCGGTAGAGTGGGGACATATGTCGAATAACAACCATCGCTCTGCCCTCATTATTGCGGGCGGAACAGGTACCCGTCTCTGGCCTATGAGCCGGCGGAACCTCCCTAAGCAGTTTCAACACCTTCTCGGTTCAGAAACACCTTTTCAGCACATGGTCAACCTGGTTACCCAGGTTATTCCTATTGAGCGGCTTTACATCATGGCGGTGCCTGAGTACACGGATATCATCCTTGAACAGGTGCCGGCACTTCTTCCTGAAAATATCCTCTTTGAACCTGCGCAACGCGATAATGGCCCCGCCGTTACCCTTGGCATGTTACAGGTTGCCGCACGTGACCCAGAGGCTCTCGTGGCTTCGCTATGGTCTGATCACCTCATATTGGATGAAGAAGCTTTTGCTACCATTCTGATTGCTGCCTTTGAAGCTGCAGAGGCTAACCCAGATGCACTGGTTAACGTTGGCACAAAGCCTACTAAGCCAGATCCAAGCCTGGGCTACATTCAAATGGGCGAGAAGGCTGGCACCTACAACAATGTAGAACTGCACCAAGTAAAGCGCTTCGTGGAGAAGCCTGACGAGCAAACGGCAGTAGAGTACTTTACTTCTGGCGAGTACTTATGGAATGCAGGTTACAACGTAATGAGTGCCTTGGCCTACATTACGCAACTCAAAGAGGTTCAGCCAGAACATGTCGCTACTATTGATAACCTGGAAAAGGCGGTGGGATCAGGCAGGAAAGAGGATATTTCCTCCGCATATGCTGTTATGCCAAAACTCTCTATCGACTACCTCTTTGTCCAAAAGATTTCCAAGATCTTAGTAGTGCCCGCCGATATGGGCTGGAGTGACATTGGAACCTGGTCTACCCTTCACCGCATGATGGTGACTAAATCTGGTGCACACATGTACACCCAAGGCGAAGTACACAGTATTAAGACTGAGAACTGCCTGGTATTTGCCAAGGACCGGCCCATTACCCTTGTGGGCGTAAAAGACCTGATTGTGGTTGATACCGGCGACACCCTTTTGGTTATGCACCACGACGCCTCCGCCTCTGACTTAAAGAGCCTGGTACAAGACACCTTGACCACCACTAATCCTGAATTACTATGAGTACATTTGATCAGTCCATCTTCCGTGCATATGACATGCGCGGGATCTACCCCGATCAAATGAATGAGGATGTTGCGTATGCCGCAGGGCAAGGTTTTGTCCAAGTAATGCAGGCCAAAAACGTAGTTGTAGGACGAGACGTACGCGTAACAGGAAAGTCCCTTATTGATGCACTGATAAAGGGCATTAGGGATGCCGGTGCCAACGCCATTGAAATTGGCGTCATTTCTACCGAGATGCTCTATTTTGCCGCTGCTACCCTGGAATGTGACGGAGGCCTAAGCGTTACCGCCTCACATAACCCAAGCGAGTGGAACGGGCTCAAGTTCATCGGCAAAGGCGCCATCCCCCTTACCAAGGAAGGTGATCTGGGGAAAGTTTATGACTTCATAAATTCTGGGGAAAAGATTGAAGCACCTACAAAAGGCACAGCGAGCAGTAAGGTCCTGACGGATGAATACATAGCCTTCCTGCAGCAGTTCCTTCCTCAGAATCTTCCCAATCTTAAAATGGTTGCCAATGTAAACTTTGGCGCCAATGGCCAGTACGTTGATGCCATCACCAAGAACCTTCCCCTGGAGATTGTTCGGCTGAACTGGGAACAAGACGGCACCTTTCCTAAAGGAACCCCAGACCCTCTCCTTCCTAAGAACCGGGCTGAGATTTTAGAGCGCATCCGTACCGAGAAAGCCGACTTTGGTGTAGCCTGGGACGCCGATGCCGACCGCTGTTTCTTTTACGATGACCAAGGCCGCTTCTTCCACGGGTACTACATTACGGCGCTTCTCATCCGCCATTTCTTTGCCAAGGAGGAAAATGCTTCCGCCATTGTAGAGCGCCGTATGACCTGGGCAAACATTGATGCGGCGAAAGAATGTGGGGGCACCACCGTCTACAGCCGGACTGGCCATGGCTACATTAAGAAGGCCATGCGCGACCACCACTCCATAGTGGGTGGCGAAACCAGCGGACACTACTACTTCCGCGACTATTTTTACTGTGACACCGGCTTGGTAACTTTCTTAGTGGTCTTGGGGATGTTTGCCAAAGAAATTGAAGCCGGACGCACCGTGGGCAACCTCCTGGACACCTATATGGAAAAGTATCCCATCTGCCCAGAAGAGCTGAACTACATTACGCCTGATGCCAAGACCATCATGGAGAGTGCGGCGGCCAAGTATTCTGACGCTGAACAAAACCATGAGGATGGCTTGACGGTAGAGTACGCAGACTGGCGCTTTAACCTGCGCATGTCCAGTAATGAACCCGTCCTGCGTCTCAACATGGAAGCCCGCTCACAGGCCCTGCTTGATGACCGCTTTAAGGAAGTAACCACTTACATTGAAAGCTTTGGGGCAAAGCTCAGGGACGACCATGCCTAATACTGTACTTGCATTTGATATTGGCGGCACAAAGACTGCGTGGGCCATTGTTGATGAGGAAGGCACGTTAGGGAAACGTGGTGAGTTTGCCACCCCCCAAGACCGGGAAACCTTTTTGGCCCAGTTCAAAAAGGTGGTTGATGCCCATGCCGATGTGGCAGGAGTAGGGATTGGGATTGCTGGGACCGTTTCCGCCAACCACAAGAACACTTTGGTTTGCCCAAATATTCCAGAGCTCTCCCACTTGGAACTAAGTGAAACGGTGAGCAAGCCTTGTGCTATTGATAACGATGGCCGCTGCGCACTTATTGGTGAGGCCTGGCTGGGCGCCGCCACTGACACGTCCAGCGCCGTTATGATTACCCTAGGCACTGGCGTAGGGGGAGCTGTCATGCAAAGGTACAAAGTCCTTCCCCATCCCACCGATCTCTCATTAGAAATTTCCCACCTTGTGGCGGATCCGGATGACTATTATCCCGCTAAAGCTGGGCGAGGAACTATTGAGGCGCTCATTGGCGGGAAAAACATTGAGGCCCGCTATGAAGTATCGCTCGCTGAGATGTCAGGGCGCACACAAAAAGATGATACTGATGCGACAGAATTCTGGCAGATCCTCCAACACGCGTTTCACCAATGTATCCGCGCCATCCACGAAGCATATGGCTGCCGCATGATTATAGTGGGAGGACGAGGCGTAAAAGACCTTCCCCTCTACCTTGGCGGCAACCCAACGCCTTGCCCCGTAATCCCCGCCAAGCTTGGCCCTGATGCCGGCCTCTACGGCGCTGCCCGCCTTGGTTTTGACGCAGTAGAAGAAGACGCTAAAGATTGGGACGAGGAGTAGGCCCCTCAAGGGTAGACGAAGCACTTCAAACCTGGTATCTTAGCCAGGCACACGATTAATCGTGGGCAATCGCTACCATTAGCGAAATCGTCTTTACCCACGATCTTCGCGGGTGACATGCCCTTCGGGGTTAGTCGCCTCTGTGAAAAGACGAGCTGCGCGGTGTCCTACGGACACCCCTCTCCTTCGGGAGGGCGCGGTGTCCAGCAGACCCGCTTCATCTCAATTGAGAGGGCGCGGTGTCCTACGGACACTCGCTTCTCGTTCGGATGTATGTGACAAGCTAGCTTGTCACATACATCCTCACTCGGCGCGGTCGTCTAGAGGCCTAGGACATCAGGTTCTCATCCTGAAGACCACGGGTTCGAATCCCGTCCGCGCTACCAAAGAAAAGAAGACCCTTCGGGGTCTTCTTTTCTTTGTAATTCTGATGGATTCGAAACCAGGGTTCGACTTCGTTGGTACGCTTGCCGGACCAACGAAGTTAGCGAAGTCAAAATCAGTCGCAGACTGACTTGACGAGCGTGTATCCCGTCCGCAAGCGCGCAGTGCATCCTTGCGATTCATCTCATCGCCCTACCAAAAAAATGGATAACGTAGGGTATACTTACAGTATGAAAATGTATTCTTTCGCTTTGCGCGCCCTCGTAGCCATTCTCTGCTTAGTACTCGTAACAGGTGGGCTTACCCGCGTTCTAGCGAATGACACAGTTATTACCCACACCAGCGCCGGCGATTTTGCCACCGGCACTGCTGGCACCGGCATAGACCTTGCTACTACCCCGGGCAGTGTTGCACTCTCTCACACTGAAACCGAGACAGATTTTGACGACACCCTCCTTCCTGGTAACGTCACCGTGGAAGACTACCAAGATACCGGTATTCTCCCCGCTAGTGGTTTTGCCACTGTCGCCAGCTTCCCGGCTCTTAACCTGATTGTGATTGGCGGTTACGGTTACGGCGTTGCACTTACCGACTCAAAGGGAACATCAACCATTGATGATGACACGCTCGTTACCCTTTACTCCACCAGTAGCAGCCCTGCACTTCCTAATAACAACGTGAGTAATGTAGTCGCCGATGTTGAGAACAACATTCTCTACCTAGGGTTCTACAACTATGGCTTCATTGGACTATCCCTGGCTGGCACACTAGCCGCCGGTGACGATTCAATTGTGGCTGTCTATGGTGGCGGCGGCTCTTACCCAAACTTAACGTATGCCTCAGATAATGCCAGATCGCCCTTTCTCACCTTCGGGCCAAATGGCGAGGTATACATTAGACACTTTGGGAATACTCACATTATTGACCGAGGCGGCACCCCGCTAAACCAAGCTGACGATACGGTGTACACCCCGCGCTTAGGCAGTAATGCTATCTATGGCGGCGTCACCGTTAACTATATCAACGGGTTTTCATTCAACGAGGCAAACGACCTTGTATACATCGCTACTCCTGAGCACGGACTCTTCGCAGTAGACACGCAGGGCACACCTAACCCAGCCGATGACACGCTTCACTTTCGATACTACTCTGGCTCCACTCCACCTCTGTCCTATATGGGGGAGCCCGTCGATGCTGTTGGCCGAGTTCAGGTGTCCACCACTTCTCCCGACCTCCTTCTAGCCCTTTCCTCACCGACATTCCTCCACACACAGGGTACGCTCACTGTGGCCGATGACACATTTGATGCCGTAATCCCCACCAGCTCTACATATAATGACCCCCTCATTCAGGGTAAAACCATTACCGACACCGCAGAGGATATTTCCACAGGCGCCCTCTACCTAGAAGTTAGTGACGGGACACACTATTTGTTTGATCCCAACCATGTACTGTCCACTAAGACGTACCTGCACACACTCACCCCTACGAATTCTTTTTCATTTATCCTGTTCTTTTTGGCAACAACGGAGACAATCATAAGCTCACCCGGGCTCCCCTACCCAACCAGCCGCTCCATTAAGGACGCCTTTGCAACGAGCCGAGACATTACCACCTATGTCGATATCACCGCCGATCCAAAACCAGCTCTCCTCAGCTGGACTCAAACCACACCAACTGGCACCAGCATTACCACTCGAACCCGCTCCGGAAATAATGAGGGATCACCTACGGTAATTAGCTTCGACTCTGAGGATGATTTCGCCTACCAACCCGACCCCAATACCTGGAACACCACCACCTTCGAAACTTCATCGGTACACGACGGATCTCTTTTTATCAGCAATCTGGGCGATAACAGCAACCCCAATACCGGCATCTACTTTGGCATCGATACCCTCAAGTCAGCCGGATTCTTTGATGTAGGAAGCAGTGTTCTTGTCCGGTATAGAATCAACAGCAGTACTCTCTCCCCCTCCAGCGTTAATGTATATACCTATACTGATGACTGGTCCGACAACAACAGTACCAATGTTCATCCGGCCATGAATACATGGCAGGAAGACAGTTTCACTGTTGAATACGTCTCCTTCTCCACCATTGGCATTGGCATTGAATTTAATGGCACAGAATGGGACGCGGGCGACTCCTTTGAGATTGATTCCATTACCATTATCCCAACAATTACCTACAGCGAATGGTCCGATCCTTGCCCAAGCACAACTAACTGCCCTATTGAAACCAGCCCTACTGATACCGCCCTTCAATACAAGTTCAGCCTAGCCACCACCGACGAGTTTGCTACGCCCGAGGTTGGCACTGCCACCTTAGACACCGGCTACCCATCTAGCGCCACCTTCACTTCTGCCGTGCTCAATGGTGCGGAAACAGTGAGCTGGGATACCGCAGAGCTTACTGCCACCCTCCCTTCTCTTACTGGCGCTACCGTTGCCACCCGTACTGGCCCCACAAACAGTCCTGATGGAGACTGGTCTACCTGGGAAGGTGTGACTGAAAGTGTTATTGCTTCCCCAGAAAACCAGTACGCCCAGTACCGTCTTACCCTTACCTCATCAAATCCTCTTGCCACTCCTGAGGTTACGAGTGTGGCAGTAACATACTCTCCGGCAGCTGTTGCTACCCCTACTCCTACGGCCACTCCCACACCAACCCCTACTCCTACCCCAACTCCATCGCCAACAGCGACCCCCACCCTTACCGTGGATGAAGATGCCGACGGTATTTCAAATGTCGTTGAAGTTGCCGCCCCAAACTCTGGGGATGCAAACAGTGATGGCACCCTCGATAATGACCAAGAAAACGTCGCCAGCTTTGTAAATCCAGTGACCGAAGGGTACACCAGCTTACAAGTAGATGCCGCATACACTATTACCAGTGTCAGCACTGCCACGGAAGCAAGTAAGCCCGCAGCAGACAGCGGCTTTTCCTACCCAGCGGGACTGGTCAGTTTCACAGCGTCTGGCGGAACCTCTGGCTTTACCGCCACCATCACCCTGTTCTTCTACGGCCTTACTGGTTCAGATTTTGTAGGCCGCAAGTATGATGCCAGCAATCAGAGTTACGCCGCTATCCCGGGTGCTGCGGTATCCCAAGTTACTATTGGTGGTCAGAGTGCAGTGAAGCTGGTCTACAACATCACCGATGGCAGCTCTCTTGATGAGGACGGGGTAGCCAATGGCACTATTGTTGACCCGGTTGGCTTGGCGGCACTTGTTGTAGGAGCGCCAAAGACTGGCCTGCCATAACATGGCGAGGCTGCGCCTGAGAAAAAATGGTCTCCTGATTTTTTTCCTTGCCCTTTGTTGCGTCGTGGCTCTTGCATGGTTTGTGCAAGGTAATCGTAAGGGACCAACCCCTACTCCAGAAGTTGTCACCTCCACGGACACACCCAGTGAAGAGGTGGTAGTAGCCACAGACTACCCGTTCCCACCCCTCCCTACCGAATCCCAGCGCCTGGTAGTACCTTCAATTGGCGTAGATGGGTATATCCAACGGGTGGGAATCGACCAGTACAAAAATATCGCCGTTCCCACAAACGTCCACTTGGCCGGATGGTTCACCCAGTCAGTAGTCCCAGGAGAAAAGGGGCTAAGTATTATTGATGGCCATGTAAATGGGAGGAAGGGAGCGGGAATTTTTAGCAAATTAGCCCAAGTGAGTAAGGGTGATGAAATAACCATCACTCTGGCAAATGGCACTGCGCGAGTATTTGAAGTGGTGAGTGTAACCACTATTCCTACGGAAGAGGCAGCAAATTCTCTCTTCTCCCAGGACCCTGCCATTGAGAGGCAACTAAACCTTATTACATGCAGCGGGATCTACGAGCGTGCCTCCAAAGACTTTACCCACCGGACTATTGTTGCTGCCCGACTCAAGAAAAGCTGACTACAGCCTATCTCATCCTGCCCACCTCCTCAAAGGCCAGGACAACAAATACAAATTAAAAAAGGCCCGACAGAAATCTGTCGGGCCTGCGAACTGACTGCGAACCAGGAACCCCGCTACGTAGGTTTGAATATGGAGCGGAACCAAGTGATGAAGGTACCGACCACCCTGGGCTTTATCCTCACCAAGATGGCGAGGCCTTGTGCGTATTGGATCAGGTAGTGGTACCACTTCTCGCTTTCTGCCCGGGGCGGACCCCAAATAGTCGGCTTAATTTCGTGCCCCTCCTCTTGAACCTCGCGTTTAAAGGCAAGGTCAGATTTCCAGATGCGCACCTTGTCCACAAGGAAGTATTGGTCAATAACCTCGTTCCCGCGGCGCTGTCCCTCCTCATGGTTGGCCACCACCTTGTTGATGATGCCCGCGAAGTTCGTATCCCGGATATTGGGGTCTTCAAAGGTCAGCTTAGGATGCTGGTCGAATCGCTCACTCAACCTATTGGTCAAGGCGATCGACTCGATTAATCCCTCAATTCCCTTGGAGTACAGACCTCCGTGGCACCAGACCACTACTTTTTCGTAATTCTGAACCAGCTTTTCGATAAGCTGCTCAATTGCATCGGCATGAGCTTCCATGTCGGAACTCGGATTTGGTCCATAGCAGAAGCTGATAATAGAGAGGTAGGCGGTCTTACCCGTCCTCATCTCTGCTATCCAAGGCTCCCCCCTGATAACGATTTCGGTTCTAAATGTTGTACTCAGCATCAATGTTCAAATTGTGTGTGGAATATAGCACTGAATACCCAAAGTGTCAATCTGGTATAGCCAAGCGGCGTGCTGTTAATAAAAAACCGCCAAGGCAACTTGGCGGCAAAAAGATACAAACTGACCAGTACTGAACTACCCTTCAGATCACATTCACAGAGACCATGATGGATTTTGTTTCCACATGGCTATTGTTACTCAGGGTGAGGATCACCTGGGTGTCACCGCGGCTGAAAGCCATTGCACCGGAATCACGCTGCTTTTCCACAAACCCGCCAGCTTGGTAATGTTGCGCAATGAGGTCGTGCAACTCCCTGTTGGTTACCGCCCTGGTTGTGAGGAGCCGAAAGTCCTCCTGCAAGGTCCGGGCCGGCTTACCATCAACGTCAATCACACCTTGCGCTTCCTTATTTGGAAGCTCCCTACTAAGAAACTCTCCTAAACTCTCCGCCACATATTCCTCCTATTGAAAACTAGCAGTGAGCATATCAGAAAGTATGGGCCACACAAGGGGTTGCCGACATTAGGAGACCTAAAGCATCATTACAATCCCCGCCCTTACTGCTAGGCTGGCACTATGCATACGCCCCCAACACCTGTCGTCACCTGCACCATCTACTACAAAGACACCTTCCTGGTGATTAGAAGGCACGATGCTGCCAAGAAGTTTGGTGGCACATGGGGTTTCCCTGGTGGAAAAGTGGAACAGGGCGAGACTATTGCCGGTGCACTCCTCCGCGAGGTTACCGAGGAAACATGCCTCACCCTCAAAGATGACCTACTTTTTGTGGACTCCTACTACTACGGCGATTCACTCGGCCTGCATTTTGCCGCCTTTTCCACCTCCAACCAGCCCACCTGCGAAGAGGGTGTGGAATACAAGTGGCTCAAGAACCTTGGGGAGCTCCAGCAACTCCCCAGGATTCCTGGCATCGATTTTCATATTGTGAGG
>DATHWI010000095.1 GCA_035460805.1 Verrucomicrobiia bacterium
TCAACCACCTTTTACGCCCTCGATATCTTTCCGGAGAACATTAAATATGGGCTAGAGAGTCACGAGCTCCAGGAACGTATTACCGGAAAATTTGTCTTGCGCAGCGAGTACGACCGCAAGCAGAACCAAACCCTCCACCTCTACGTGGAACTCCGGCGCGACAAGAAACAGAGCGAGTCACTGGCGTTTGAGATACAGGAAGCCGTCATGGGCAGCCTGCGTAAGTACAACAGCGAGTACAACAAGCTCTACAGCGAAATGGGAGCCAAGGCCCGGCCACGCATCCACCTCCTGGCCTACGGTGCCCCGGAATTTGAGATAAAGATCAAACACCGATGGACCAGCAAGCAGTAACGCCACAATTCTACCGTGTGGATGACCCGGCGCTAGCTGCCCTCAAGGAGGAACATGCGCCGCTAGTCATTAAGGCCATGCCTGAGGCGCTGGATGACCTCTTTAAGATCCGCTTCCCCCACCTCATGCCTGGCTCTTCCGAAGCCAAGGCAACCCGCGCCGCTTGGGATGCGGATGCCTGGGGCGCCCCTCATGTGGAAGAAAAATCCCAATGGGCCTACTTTCCCTGGAAGAACACCCTGGTCCACCTGCCAGATGAAGAAACCTTCCACGAGCTCCGCACCGCACGTAACAAGTTCCTCATCACAGAAGAGGAGCAGCAGGCTTTCTACGGCGCAAAGATCGGCATTGCAGGCATGAGCGTAGGCTCGTCCGTCCTGAATGCCCTCGTCCTTTCCGGAGGCGGCAAGCACCTTCGCCTGGCCGATCACGACACCCTGTCCATCACCAACCTGAACCGCCTCTTTGGTTCTGTGTGTGACCTGACGGTTCCCAAGCTGACTGCTGCCATGCGGCGGGTCTATGAGATTAACCCTTACGCAGAGCTGGTGCCTTTCTGGGATGGTGTCACCGAAGAAAAGCTGGATGCTTTCTTTGTTGAAGGTGGCAAACTAGATCTTTTCATTGAAGAGGTAGATGACATCCTCCTCAAGGTGCTTACCCGTCGCAAAGCACGGGAACTAGGGGTACCGGTCATCATGGCTACCGACAACGGGGACAATACCATCATCGACGTGGAACGCTTTGACCTGGAACCAGACCGGCCCCTCTTCCACGGGCGCGCAGACGAGGAGCTTCTTAGCCGGGCAAGCGCCACCATGCCTAACTCTGAAAAGGTAAAACTGGCCAGTGCCATTGTGGGCTCGGATATCACCCCTCGCACCCAGTACTCCCTCATGCAGGTAGGCCAGACCCTGCCTTCGTGGCCCCAGCTAGGCAATGCCGCCATTCTCTCCGGGGCAGCCACCAGCTATACCGCACGGCGTATTCTGACCGGCGAAGAGATGCCATCCGGCCGTTACACGGTACACTTTGACCGCGACATTGACCCAGCCTTCAATTCCCCCAAGGCAACGGCCGAACGGCAGCGTTTGACTGACGAATTTGACCTTGGCTTTGACCTCATCTTTAACCGCCTGGAGGATCCACTATGAGCGCCTGGGATTTTGACGTAGATGCGTACAATGAGGGATGGACACTGCGTGAAAAGCTCAAGTTTTGGCTGCAATTTGCCGCCCTTGCGCCCTCCGCACACAATAACCAGCCATGGGATGTGGCCATTTTGGAAGATGGCATAATTGTACGTCCAAACCTGGAACTAGCTACCGCTGGAATA
>DATHWI010000096.1 GCA_035460805.1 Verrucomicrobiia bacterium
CCACATAAGCGCACAGCCGCCAAGGATTGCCACGATGAGGATAAGAACGGCGCCGTCTACCCAGTGAAGGTCTCTGGTTTCCGTTTGTTTTTCACCCACCACAGCAACAGTTGCCGTACCCGTACCAGGTGCGCGAAGAAGTGTATCCGCATTTGCTGCCTGCAAGGCAGAAGCGGGAGGGCCGAGCGCCTCCACGGGGAGGTTGTTTTGGTTGAGGTCTAGGGCCATGTGGACAATATAGCATGTTAGGCGGTGGCGGAGGTTAGATGCACTCCGAGTACAAGTGACTCTCGCTTCCCCAGCCCTTTCCCCAAATCCAACCCCTGCGTCTACATCAAAGAAAAAGAACTCCCGAAGGAGTTCTTTTTCTTTGGTAGCGGGGGTTGGATTTGAACCAACGACCTTCTGGTTATGAGCCAGACGAGCTTCCAGGCTGCTCCACCCCGCTGCATTTTTTTCGAACGAGAGACTATGGAAAGTAAACTTTACAGTCTTGTCTCTTCTCCCTATACTTGCGATATTGGAAGATCTCGAGTGCCTAGCGATACTACCCTATTCCCAGGCTCGAATCAACCCCATTCCTAACCTCTCACTCCATGGACGAACGCGAGCAGCCTGAGCTTGAACAAATGGAACAAGAGACTCCGCCTCGCCGGCCTGTCCGTCGGCCAAGCAAGGGTCGTGGCGGCATGCCCATGCCTCCGCAGCCAGGGTGCAGTCGCAACTTTGCCTGGATCGTTCTGGCCCTCATTGCTTTTGCCGTTCTTTCCTACGCATACAACCCAAACCGTACGGAGCCTGAGACGCTGGGTATTTCTGACGTTGCCAACAAGGTACAGAACGGTGAGGTAAAGAAGATTGTCGTCGAGAACGACACAGACCTTACGGTTACCCTTTCCGATGGAAAAGAAGTAAAGTCCTCTCTCCGCCAGAACGACACCCTCAAGGACTACGACATTACCAGGGACAAGACCGAGATTGAGATTAAATTCGATGCCACTGGCACCATCTGGCTCGTCCTTCTCCAAACCCTTCTTCCTGCGCTTATTATCGTAGGGCTTATCATCTACATGTTTAGGGCCACTGCTGGCCAGAACATGAAAGCTATGAGCTTTGGGCAGTCCCGCGCCAAATTGGCCAACATGTCCAAGGTGCGCTTTAAGGACGTTGCTGGCCTCAAAGAGGCAAAGACAGAGCTTGAAGAAGAAGTTGAATTCCTCCGCAGCCCAGGGCGCTTTAAGGCGCTTGGCGCAGAAATCCCTAAGGGCGTACTTCTGATTGGCCCTCCAGGAACCGGTAAGACTTTGCTCGCCAAGGCCGTTGCCGGTGAAGCGGGTGTACCATTCTTCACCATCTCGGCCTCTGAGTTTGTAGAGATGTTCGTTGGTGTCGGCGCCTCCCGCGTACGGGACCTCTTTGCCAAGGCAAAGCGCATGAGCCCTTGCATCATTTTCATCGACGAATTGGATGCCATTGGTCGCCAACGCGGTACCGGCCTTGGTGGGGGTCATGACGAACGTGAACAGACCCTCAACCAAATCCTCGTAGAGATGGATGGTTTTGAAACCGATGCCGGCGTCATTGTTATGGCTGCTACCAACCGTCCCGACGTCCTTGACCCTGCCCTACTCCGTCCCGGCCGCTTTGACCGTCGCGTTGTGGTTGACCTTCCCACCCGCGATGAACGTATCGAGGTACTCAAGGTTTACGCAGACAAGAAACCGCTCGCCAAAGGTATTAACCTCGATGCCATTGCCAACCAAACTGCTGGTCTCTCCCCTGCCGACCTGAAAAATGTCATGAACGAGGCAGCCATCCTTTCTGCCCGCCGTGACCAAAAGGAAATCACCCAACCAATCCTCCACGAAGCCGTAGAAAAGATTCTGGTTGGCCCTGAGCGCCCTAGCCGTGTGCTCTCAGATTCTGAGAAGCGGATTACGGCTGTCCATGAGGCAGGTCACGCCATTGTAGGCCACGTCCTCCCGCTTACCGATGACATCCACAAAGTCTCTATCATCAGCCGCGGCATGGCCCTTGGCCTTACGTGGAGCCTGCCTCGCGAAGACAAGCACCTTATCTCAGAGGCCAAGTTCAAGGACGAATTGGCAATGCTTCTTGGTGGCCGCCTCGCAGAAATGCTCGTTTTCAAAGAGCCAACCACTGGTGCGTCCAACGACTTGAAGCGTGCCACCGATATGGCCCGCCGCATGATTACCGTCTTTGGCATGAGTGAAAAGCTTGGCCTCCGCACCTACGGCGAGCAGTCCCACGAGACTTTCCTGGGCCGCAGCATGGGTGAGCAACGCGATTACTCCGAAGAACGCGCCAAGATTATCGATGAAGAAATCTTCCGCATTATTGATGAAGCGGAAAAGAAGGCTTCAAGCGTACTGACCAAGTACCGCAAGGCACTGGACCACCTGGCCGATCTCCTTATAGAAAAGGAGACTGTGAGCGGCGAAGAGCTTACTGCCATTCTCGAAAGTGACACGGGTGTAAGCAAACCTGAGTCACCCCTCGCTTAATCGAGGTATAATTGGCTCATGGGTATTTTTAAACGTGTTGGCTCACTCTTCCAATCTGGTCCCGTAGGCATTAAGCAGGCCTCCATCCTGCTTGTCCTCACCGCCGTCCTCAGCAACGCCCTTGGCCTCCTGAGGAACGTGGTGTTTTACTGGCTGATTGATAAAGGTGAGTTAAGCATTTACTACGCCAGCTTCCGCATTCCTGACCTCCTCTTTAACGTGCTTATCTTTGGGGCAATTGGAAGCGCATTCGTGCCAATCCTGTCCCGTACCCTCGCCAAGCACAAAGAGGAAGATGCCCGTGTCTTTGCCGACCAGACCTTCACCTGGTTAACTGTCATCTTTGTAGCGCTTGCGGCAGTCTTCGCCATCTTCATGGAGCCGCTCATGCGCCTCGTGGTGCATGGGTTTGATCCGGAGCGCTTCAACGCCACGGTACACCTCAGCCGCATCCTTATGCTGCAGAGCGTGTTCTTTGCCTGGTCGTTTATCTGCGGTGGGTACCTCAACAGCTTCCGACGCTTTGGCTCGCCTGCGTTTGCACCCCTCATGTACAACTTGGCAATCATCGCCAGTACTTTTGTAGCTGCAAAAACTGGCATCGAGGCAATTGCGTACGGCGTCATTGTGGGTGCCATCCTCCACTTTGGGATTCAGTTTATTGAGATGCGGCGTACCGGCTATATGCCACGCTGGAACCTACAACGTAGTCCCGAGATACGGGAACTGGCACGGCTCATGGTACCTCGTAGCATCTCCCAAGGAATGAGTCAGATTGTACTCATTGTCTTTACGGCCTTGGCCTCTGGGCTGGCAGCCAGCTCCATTGCCATCTTGGCGGGTATGAATGACCTGCAGACCACACCAACCGTCATCCTTGCCAACTCACTTGCGGTCGCCCTTTTCCCAACTCTGGCAGCCCGGGTGGCCACCGAAGACTGGAACGATGTAAACCGCCTCATCCAGCGCTCCTTCCGCACCCTGCTTTTCTACCTCATTCCAGGCCTCATCCTCGCCTTTGTCCTTCGTGCCCAGATAGTACGGCTCTACATGAGTATGGGACATACCAGTTGGGATGAAACCAACCTCGCCATCGCCACCTTCATTGGGTTCCTCATCGGCATTATTCCAGCAGCCTTTGTGGTGATGTTGTCACGGGTATTTTATGCGCTGCGCGACACTAAGACACCCATGTTCCTCTCCATCATTGCTGGTGGCGCAGGGATCGCTTGGGCGTTTGTCAGCATCACCGTCTATAACGGCACCGTAGCCAGCCTCGCCGTTGCCGGCTCCGTGGTATCCATCGTACAGTGCCTGCTCTACCTCATCGCCCTCAAGCAGCACAAAACTGTCCAATTAGGACTCATTAGCCTTATCCCCCAAATCGCCCGGTACACCCTGCTCGGTTTGGCTTCTGGGCTTGCAACATGGTCAACGCTGCAAATTGTGGACTGGGCATACGTAACCATGGGCATCCTAGGAACACAGTACATTGCTGGCCTTTTCCTTCAGTTCGCCATAGCAGGCACCGTTGGTCTCTTGGTTATTCTCGGATATAGTAAGCTGGTACTTCCAGAAGAACTCTCATGGCTGAAGAACAAACGTTTTACGACCAACCAGTAGACCAAACCCCGTACGGGGCTTTCGTATGGGTAGTTACCCTTGCCCTTGTGTTTACCGGTGTGAGCGGATATGGTTTGTGGAAGCTAGGTTCTTGGGTCAAGAGCAAGCGCTTCCTTCAAGAAACACGAAATGTAGGTGCTACTGACGCCCTACTCAACAAGGTGAAGCAGGAAGGTGCATCAGCAGTAGACCAAGCCAAGGCAGCAGCCGAAGATGCGGCGAATGCCTCTGCCAATGAAGCAAAGAGCCGTGCCACCCAAGAGCTGCTGCAACAAAAAGACGCCGCAATTAAAACGGGTACCGACGCTGCAAAGGAAGAAATAAAAACCCAAGCCAACCAAACATTCCAACAGTACCTCAGCCAATGAGCAAGCCCCTCAACCGTACCCTTCTCCATAGCGTCCTGATAGCCCTCCAGCTTATTGCACTCTGGGTATTATGGGAGATTGCCTACACCCAGACACTTGGCACCCTGGGTAGCGTGTTCATTTCCTTCCTGCTCGTCCTCACCTTAACCATCCAACTCATCTTCCTTGGAATCAGGTACGTGGTCCCCCGCTTTGCCGTAGAGAAGCAACGGTTCGTTGCTTTGGTCTGCATTGTGGTTTCCATCGCCCTGATCCCCTCTGTCATGCTCGCACTCTTTTATCTCCTCTCCGTTGTGCACGGCCCGTTCATTGTTGAATAGACAACATGGAGCGGACCCGCAATTTTTGTATTATCGCGCATATTGACCACGGTAAGTCGACACTGGCTGACCGTATGCTTGAGGTAACCAAAACGGTGGAGTCCCGGGACATGAAGGACCAGATGCTAGACCAAATGGACCTGGAGCGTGAGCGCGGTATTACCATTAAGCTGCAGCCTGTCCGCATGCAGCACACGGTAGATGGCACCGACTACATCATCAACCTTATCGATACGCCTGGACACGTGGACTTCTCCTATGAGGTTTCCCGCTCCTTGGCAGCCGTAGAGGGCGCCGTGCTTCTGGTAGATGCATCCCAAGGCGTGCAAGCCCAAACACTCACCACACTCTACCAAGCGATTGAACAAGACCTGACCATCATTCCTGTTATCAACAAGATTGACCTTCCCCACGCAGAACCGGAACGGCGTGCCGAGGAACTCATGAATCTTATTGGTTGCAAGCGTGAAGATATTCTCTTTGCCTCCGGCAAAACTGGTATGGGCGTAAAGGAGATCTTGGATACGGTAGTAGCGCAAGTGCCTGCCCCGCAAGGGAATCCCAACGCCCCGCTTCGCGCCCTGGTGTTTGACTGTACGTTCGACCCCTACCGCGGCGTAGTGGCTTACTTGCGTGTCGTGGACGGCTCACTTGATGACCGGCAATTGGCCCACCTCATCCAAGGGAATACTGATACTGAAACCTTGGAAGTAGGGTATTTCTTCCCTAAACGCCTTGAACAGCCCAACCTGAAGTGTGGTGACATTGGCTACATCATTACCGGCCTTAAGGAGGTAAGTGAAATTGGTATTGGTGAAACGGTCACCATTTCTGGGCGCAATACCATTGGTTCCGCCGGGCCAAAGGACGCACCTGAGGCGCTGCCTGGCTACCGCGTAGTCACCCCTATGGTTTTTGCCTCGCTGTACCCTACAGACAGTGACGATTACGGAAAGCTGCGCGATTCCATTGCTAAGTACAAACTGAACGATTCCGCACTTTCCTATGTAGCAGAGCATTCACCTGCCCTAGGCTTTGGTTTTCGCTGTGGCTTTTTAGGGATGCTGCACTTGGAAATTGTTACCGAGCGCCTTTCGCGCGAGTTTGGCTCCGAGACCATCACCACCGTACCTTCCGTGGCGTATGAAATTGTAGGAACAAATGGGAAAGTGACAGAGGTGCATAGTCCCGCGGAACTTCCCGACCCTACCTTTTACAGCGAGATTCGTGAGCCATGGGTAAAGCTTGAGGTTGTGAGCCCACAAAGTTACATGGGTAATATTATGGAACTCAGCTCTAAGCACCGTGGAACCTACCTTGGGACGCACTACTTGGATGCAGACCGCGTAGTACTCTCCTATGAAATTCCCTTGGTAGAGATTGTAGTAACCTACTACGACGAGCTGAAAAGCGTCAGCTCCGGCTACGCTTCCATGAGCTATGAAATCCTCGGTTTCCGTGCTGGTAAACTTACCAAACTCGACCTTATGGTAGGTGGGGATGTGGTAGACCCGCTAGCCACTATTGTCCCGACTGACCAAGCAGAAATTCATGGCCGGAGGCTCTGTGAGCGCCTCAAAGACCTCATCCCACGCCAAAACTTTGACATTGCCATCCAAGCCGCAATCAGCGGACGGATTGTGGCCCGTGAGACTATCAAGGCTTACCGCAAGGACGTGACAGGCTATCTGTACGGTGGTGACGTGACACGCAAAATGAAACTCCTCAACAAGCAAAAAGAGGGTAAGAAGCGGATGAAGAAATTTGGGAAAGTGGAGATTCCAGGTAACGTTTTCGTCGACTTGCTAAAGCGGTAATAGGCTCTGGTAAAAGAAAATTTCTTTTGCTATAGTGCCTTTTGTTATCTGCGCCCCACCACCACACTTCAACAAACGGCCGTGTTGATGCAGGAAAGGAATGAGCGAGACGGCACCATATCCGTCCTGCGCTTATCATTTGGGATAATCCGGTGTGCGCTAACACAACGGGGAATTGGGAATGACTACCGGCGCAGAAACCAGATTCAAGAAACACCCTCAGCGAAGGGTGTTTTTTTATGCCGCTGCGGTGGGAATCCGGAGAAGGAAGGTTGTCCCCCTGCCGGGAACGCTAGTGTACGAGATTCCGCCACCCATCCCCTCTAAGATATGTTTGACGAGCACCAGCCCCAACCCCGTGCCGTTTGCCGTCTTGTCCTTGGCTAACTCACCCCGGAAGAACTCTGTAAACAGGCGGCTCTGTTCTGCTTCTGGAATACCAATGCCATGATCCGCAATGGTAATCTCAATCATCCCGCCCTTGGCATACGCTGACAACTCCACTGAACTTCCGGCCGTGGAATACTTAATGGCATTATCAAGGATATTGATAACAGCCTGCTGAAGGTAGGTTTCGTTACCCAAAACCAATGGCAACTGCTCCATGGGCCCCACCTGTATTTTAACCTGTTGCTGGAGTGCAATAAGCTCATACTGCTTCAATACGCCCTCAAGAAGGTGGTTCATATTGATGGGAACCAGCGTCTCTACCCCATGCCCTTTGTGGATGATGCGGAACACGCGCAGCATGTCACCCAAAAGCTGACTCATCGCGTCAGCCTGGACCAAGGCACGTTCCGCCAACTTACGCGTTTCAGGGTCTATATCCTGCTTTTCCGTAATGGAGTTAAGGCACCACTGGACCACCGCTACCGGCGACTTGAGCTGGTGCGAAGCGGCCATGAAAAACTCGGTCTTCTGGTCTGTGTGCGCATCAAGTGCTGGGAGGATAGGCTCGTTCATAGGAAGAACTGATAGACACCAATTGCTGCCTGGGAGATGATTCCCATTAGTGCTAGCCCTGCGCCATAAAGGCGTACGTCGCGAATGGTCTTGCACCGGTTTGCAACAAGGTTGCCGATCGCCCAGGAAAACATGAGCATTACCGCAGCAAGAATGAGACGGGTAACATACATCGTGACAATCCAGTCTTCCTCAGTAAGGTTCATGTCTGCACTATCACCAAGGTGGATGTACATGCCTGCCCGCAAAACCACAGGTATGGCGAGAAGGCCGCCCAACGAAAGGAGGGCTACTGTTTTTTTGGCCAACACTTCTTTTGCTGCCAAAAAGACACCAATGTAAAAAAGCACACACAGGATGATCACGGGAAATACAAAAACTGTTCCAAACCAAAACCATGGCTGAGGGAGGAGTGCCAAGACAATGAGGGCTGCAATGAGAAGATAGAGGAGCGCCATACTATCTGTTAATGAGTTCCCGGTCTTTCACTAAGTGGTCCAACCCGTATGAATGCCGGACAAGCTGCTGGATACGTTCAATAGCCACATCTACCTTCTTGCCTGGGTTCATAATCTCATGGGGGTCAAACATGTGTTTCACCTGACGGAACAAGCGGTACAATTCCTCACCATACTGCGCTTTAAGGTACGGGGAACGCAATAAGCCATCGTTGTGTTCCGCAGAGATACACCCGCCCATCTCAATGACCAGGCGATGGAAATCTTCTACAAAAGGCCAGATCTTTTCCCGGTGTGCGGGATCTGACAAGTTCATGAAAGGCTGCATGTGCAGGTTGGCATCACCTGCGTGCCCCCAAACAGCAATTTTCAATTCATATTTGGCAAAGAGGGCATAGGCACGGCGGAAAAATTCAGGCAGCAACGCAGCTGGGACGATGCCATCCTCCACAATAGGCAAGGCTTTCTCGGGGCCATCTACTGTCCAAATGACAGCAGCAGCTGAACGGCGTAGCTTCCAGAGGCGCTCCTGCTCCGCAGGACCCTCTGCCTCCTTGTGGGCGTACGCGTAGTGCTTAAGGATGGTCTTGGCGGCCTTCCCCTTACCTGTACGGTTTCGGTCATTGTGGTCATCAAACTCCACAATCAAAACAATCTCCGGCATTTGTGCAGGGATCAGTCCCTCCAAGTGCCCAGGCTGTCTTGATTCGACTAACTCCAACAGGTTCCTATCTACGATCTCCAAAGCACTGGGACCAAGCACTAACAGCTCTTCCACGGCTTCCGCTGCTTTATCGATACTATCGAAATACCCACCAATGAGGGCTGTTTCCTTGGGGAGCAGCTCTGTGCGCAGGGTAATCTCGGTGATGATGCCGAGCGTCCCTTGGGAGCCGACAAAGAGCTTTGCCAAGTTGAACATCCCCCTATGCTCTACTTCCCAAATGGCATATCCCGTAGAGTTCTTGGTGACGTGGAACTTGGGGCGCGACTCATCGCGGGTATGGGTGGCAAGGAGACGTGCAAGCTCGCGGTATATTTTACCTTCCAGGCTGTACCGGTGCGTCTTCCCCTCAATCTCCGCCTTGGTCATAGCTTTCACGGTAATCTCGTCGCCGTTTGCCAAAACCACCTTGAGGGATTCTACGTAATCC
>DATHWI010000097.1 GCA_035460805.1 Verrucomicrobiia bacterium
CTGAAAGCATCGAGCGCCTGCAATCGAGCGAGAGAGCCCCTCGATGGGGCTCGAGATCGATAAAAGCAGGGTGGGCTAGTTGATTGGGGCCGTAGCTCAGCTGGGAGAGCGCCTGCTTTGCAAGCAGGAGGTCATCGGTTCGATCCCGTTCGGCTCCACCAGTTTCCTGACCTCTCGAGAAAGAAAGAAAATTGAGGACATGGCTCGAAGATCTGCGGATCGTCGACTTTGTTCTTTGGCTGTTTGACATTGTGGATCGGATGCAAAGCACGTTTGGACGCAAGTTCACGCGCGCATGCTGGCGTTTGCTGGTGTGTGGCGATGAGGTTGGGTTCGGACAGTGCACGAGTAAATGAAGTAGCTAAGTTGTGCCGAGCCGTTGTGCACGGGATGGAAGGTAAGGAGAGCTCCGAAGGTTCTTCTGCTGGTCTCAAGCGAGAGCTTGGGATCGGACTTCTGAAGGGCTGCTGATGCAGAAGACAAGAGCTGCATGAGGCGGTTGTTCAGCGACTGCGGACCGTTAGGTTCGCATCGAAGATGGTCTGTTTATCACTGTGTGCGATGGGTTAGATCAAGCGTTTAAGGGCATTTGGTGGATGCCTTGGCACTGAGAGGCGATGAAGGACGTAGCACGTTGCGATAAGCCACGGGGAGGCGCGAGCAGCCTTTGATCCGTGGATCTCCGAATGGGGCAACCCGGCCGCAAGGTCATCCTCAGCTGAATACATAGGCTGTGGAAGCGAACCCAGGGAACTGAAACATCTCAGTACCTGGAGGAAAGGACATCAACCGAGACTCCGCGAGTAGTGGCGAGCGAAAGCGGACCAGGCCAGTAGCTACGATGTTGCAACCAGAACCGTCTGGAAAGGCGGGCCAGAGTGGGTGATAGCCCCGTATGGGTAATCAACGTCGTGGTTCTTGAGTAAGGCGGGACACGAGCAATCCTGTCTGAAGATGGGGGGACCACCCTCCAAGCCTAAGTACTCCTCAGTGACCGATAGTGAACAAGTACCGTGAGGGAAAGGTGAAAAGCACCCCGATGAGGGGAGTGAAATAGAACCTGAAACCGAATGCCTACAAGCAGTGGGAGCGGCCCTGAGCCGTGACCGCGTACCTCTTGTATAATGGGTCAGCGACTTAGTCTTACGAGCAAGCTTAAGCCGATAGGCGGAGGCGTAGCGAAAGCGAGTCTGAATAGGGCGCTTGAGTTCGTAGGATTAGACCCGAAACCGGGTGATCTAGCCATGGACAGGTTGAAGGTCGGGTAACACCGGCTGGAGGACCGAACCAATTACCGTTGAAAAGGTACTGGATGATCTGTGGCTAGGGGTGAAAGGCCAATCAAACTCGGAAATAGCTGGTTCTCCGCGAAATCTATTTAGGTAGAGCGTCAGGCGTTCACCGACGGGGGTAGAGCACTGGATGGGCTAGGGGGGAGCGATCCTTACCAAACCTAACCAAACTCCGAATACCGTCGGGTTAGAGCCTGGCAGACAGACTACGGGTGCTAAGGTCCGTGGTCGAGAGGGGAAGAGCCCAGACCGCCATCTAAGGTCCCCAAGTTATGGCTAAGTGGGAAAGGAAGTGGGAAGGCCAAGACAACCAGGAGGTTGGCTTAGAAGCAGCCATCCTTTAAAGAAAGCGTAATAGCTCACTGGTCTAGACAAGCCGTCCTGCGCCGAAAATGTATCGGGGCTAAAGCCATACACCGAAGATGCGGATTTGATGATCCTACGGGATCATCAAGTAGTAGCGGAGCGTTCCGTAAGCCTGTGAAGGTGTGTCGTAAGGCATGCTGGAGGCACCGGAAGTGAGAATGCTGACATGAGTAGCGACAAACAGAGTGAGAAACTCTGTCGCCGAAAGCCCAAGGGTTCCTGCGCAAGGTTAATCCGCGCAGGGTGAGCCGGCCCCTAAGACGAGGGCGACAGCCGTAGTCGATGGGAACCTGGTTAATATTCCAGGGCCTGCTGGACGTGACGAATTCCGTGTGTTGTTCCGGTTTATTGGATTACCGGGGCTTCGAAGGGGTTCCAGGAAATAACGCCAGCGCATAGACCGTACCCGAAACCGACACAGGTGGGCTGGTAGAGCATACCAAGGCGCTTGAGAGAATGGTGTTGAAGGAACTCGGCAAATTGCCCTCGTAACTTCGGAAGAAGAGGGCCCTATTCATGGGCAACCATGGATGGGGGGCACAGAGCAGGGGGTGGCGACTGTTTAACAAAAACACAGGGCTCTGCGAAGTCTGTAAGACGACGTATAGGGTCTGACGCCTGCCCGGTGCCGGAAGGTTAAGAGGAGGAGTGCAAGCTCTGAATCGAAGCCCCGGTAAACGGCGGCCGTAACTATAACGGTCCTAAGGTAGCGAAATTCCTTGTCGGGTAAGTTCCGACCTGCACGAATGGCGTAACGACTTCCCCGCTGTCTCCAGCACCAACTCAGCGAAATTGAATTCTCCGTGAAGATGCGGAGTACCCGCGGTTAGACGGAAAGACCCCGTGCACCTTTACTATAGCTTTGCAGTGGCATTAGAGAATGGATGTGTAGGATAGGTGGGAGGCTATGAAGCGCCGGCGCCAGCCGGTGTGGAGCCAACGTTGAAATACCACCCTTTTGTTCTTTGATGTCTAACCGCGTCCCGTGATCCGGGACCGGGACCCTGCATGGCGGGTAGTTTGACTGGGGCGGTCGCCTCCCAAAGAGTAACGGAGGCGCGCGATGGTAGGCTCAAGCTGGTCGGAAATCAGCTGACGAGTGCAATGGCATAAGCCTGCCTGACTGCGAGACTGACAAGTCGAGCAGAGACGAAAGTCGGTCATAGTGATCCGGTGGTTCCACGTGGAAGGGCCATCGCTCAACGGATAAAAGGTACGCCGGGGATAACAGGCTGATGACTCCCAAGAGTCCATATCGACGGAGTCGTTTGGCACCTCGATGTCGGCTCATCACATCCTGGGGCTGGAGCAGGTCCCAAGGGTATGGCTGTTCGCCATTTAAAGTGGTACGTGAGCTGGGTTCAGAACGTCGTGAG
>DATHWI010000098.1 GCA_035460805.1 Verrucomicrobiia bacterium
ATGAAGCTGCCAAAACCCTCATGAAACAGCTGACAAAGGGTTGGAGCGCCCAATACAGCCTCGTAAAGATAGAGGAGGATGACGTTGATGGCCTGTTGCCCCATATTACCCGCGATCAAATTGACGAGCTTATTATCGTCAATGAGAAATTCACCGTAGAGAACCTCATCACGCTGCGCAACCGTTGCCTGGAGCAGCATGTAGGCTTTGGCTTCCTGCCACGCGCCCTCACTGCACTTCAGGGGGCTGATTACACCATCCACGAAGAGCTGGGCATCCCTGTCATTGAAGTAAAGCCAACCCCGCTAGATGGCTGGGGAAGGATTGCCAAGCGCACCTTTGATATTGTGGTAAGCACATTGCTGATAATCATTGCGTCGCCGTTTTACCTCCTTATCGGGCTGGTCATGTTCCTTACTTCAGGTTCACCTCTCGTTATTAGGCATAAGCGGATTGGCCGTGGTGGCTTGCCTATTGTCATTTCCAAGTACCGGTCCATGAAGCGCGATTGGACAGACCAAAATGGAAAGCTTTCAGCAAAATTCCAAGAGTACTTGAGCCAGCATCCCGATGCGGCACAGGAATGGAAAGAAACAGCCAAGCTTAAGGATGATCCTCGCATCAGCGCCATTGGTAAGTTGCTACGGGCAACGCGGTTAGATGAGCTGCCTCAGTTTTTTGATGTATTGCGTGGCGACCTTTCCCTTGTTGGCCCACGTCCCATTATTGATTGGGAGCTGGAGAAGTTCGGTGAGAAAGCCCGCATCCTCTTTCATGTACGCCCTGGTATTACCGGGCCATGGCAGGTAGCGGGTGGCAACAAGCTCCCTTATGATGAGCGCGTTCGCTTGAATGCCCACTACATTGAGAACTGGAGTTTGGGTTTGGACATGGTCATTCTTACTAAGACTGCCTGGCTCGTGGTAGCTGGCATCCTCGGTCGTCTCATTGGCCGCGGGGAAAGTGAAGAGGCATACTAATGAAAATTGCTCTTATCCAAGACTGGTTGACGGGTTTTGCCGGTGGGGAGCAGGTCCTTCTGGCTCTGCATAAGATGTACCCAGATGCTCCCATCTACACTAGTCTCTACAACCCAGAGAAGGCACCGCAGTTTGCCGATGCTACGGTAATCCCTTCCTACCTCCAAAGCATTCCCGTGCTGAACAAGCGGGACAAGCTGGCAATTCCGCTCATGCCTGCTGCCTTTGAATCCTTTGACCTTAAAGGCTTTGATGTCATTTTGTCGGTAGGTGGTGGCCTCTCCAAGGGTGTCATTACGCACCCTGGCCAGCGTCATATTTCTTATTGCCATACTCCTATCCGGTACATTTGGCGGCTTGGTGGTGACAACCGCAATACTGGCAAGTGGGATTCTTGGCTTAGAGAGCAAGCAATGCACAAGCTTCGCCTCTGGGATGTAGTTTCTGCGGAACGTGTTGATACCTTCATTGCCAACTCGCCCACAGTGCAGGGGAGAATCGCCAAGATTTACCGCCAAGATTCTCTCGTTGTTGCCCCGCCGGTGGATATTGACCGGTTTAGTCTCTCTACGGAGTCTGATGATTACTTCCTTACAGTTGGCCGCATGGTGGCCTACAAACGTGGCGACTTGGTAATTGAAGCCTGCAAGGCAGCTAAGAAGCCTCTTAAGATAGTGGGTGGGGGACCTGAAGAAGCGCGTTTCCGTAAGTTGGCCGAGGGTGCCCCTTGGATCGAGTTCACGGGACGGGTGTCTGATGAAGAACTACAGAAACTCTATGGCCGGGCCAAGGCGTTCATCTTTGCATCAGAAGAAGATGCAGGCATTGTGCCGGTTGAGGCGATGGCCTGCGGAAAGCCGGTGATAGCTTACGGAAAAGGTGGCGTTGCAGATGTGGTTGTTGAAGGGGTGCATGGCACATTCTTCCCTGAGCAAACCAAGGAATCGCTCGTTGAGGCGTTGAATCGCTTTGATGATTTGCAGTTTGACGCTACCATTATTCGCAAACATGCCGAAGGTTACCGCCTTAGCGTGTTCCAGGATAAGATCCGTAAGATCATCGAGCATGCATAACACACTTGAGCAGTGGATAGATGCCGCCCGGGATGTGCTGACGCTTAACGAGCGGAGCTACCGTATTATCCAAGAGGAAATGGCCAAGGCGCAGATGTCGCGCCCATTGCCGCCCCACATGCGCCGCATGGGGACAGATGTCATTAAGGAGCACCCGGAAGAGTCGCTTAGTGCGGAGTCACTCTTCCAAGTTCTCTTCGACACGTACGACGATACTTTTGTGAAAGCTTTCCTGGAACTGCGCAAGCACCTCCTTGAGGCGGAGTTTGATGCTGTCCTTCTTCTGCCGGCACGGACCTTCTTTGAAATGGCTACCAGGAAGGCGCCTCGCATCCTAAGCGAAAGCGTCCGCCCGCGTCGTATCTCGCTCATTACCGATTTCAGTACCTTGGCCTTCTCTGGCTCCCTCGGGTATTCCCGTGAGGAGTTCCTGAGCGTCCTACGGAACGTTGCTGAGGACCCTGAATTGCCTAGCCCCTATGTCCTCTCCCTCCTCCAGCTCATTGATGCCGTTATGGAAGATAACAAGCTCCTCTTTGACCAACTGCTGATTGACCTGCGCCGGGCTGAATCTAGCGGGCTGCGCAAAGAAGAGGTGAACGAAGAGTGGCTCTGGAAAGCGCCTCGTGACCTTATGTTCAGCAACGTCTCACACCTGGTGCATGGCAACCCGTTCAGTATCCTAGGACTCGAAAAGAAAGAGCTGGCCAGGTGGCGCTTTTACGCCTTTATCCTCCAGTCCGACTACTACTTTCTCCGGTTATGCCAGGCAAAGCGGCCACATTACGGCACTATTGTCACAGAGGCCCAAGACAATGCCTACGTCAACCTGCAGGAGTCGGGTGAGAAGGTCCTCGCAGGGCTTTCCTAATTCATTTCCACAGCCCGTTTCTTCTGTTACCATGGGTAAGTAAACTACCGTAAAGGGTTGCTTTTTCTTATGCCAGATATCGATCAGAATACCCAGTACGGCGCCGATCAGATCACAGTTCTTGAGGGCTTGGATCCGGTTCGAAAGCGCCCCGGAATGTATATTGGTGGGACCGGAAAAGACGGTCTGCACCACCTCATTAAAGAACTTCTCGATAATGCCATCGATGAAGCGATGCTCGGCATTTGTAACCGGGTTCGCCTGGTTCTTAATCCCGACAATTCAGTAAGCGTCGAAGACAACGGCCGCGGTATTCCTGTAGATAAACATGCCAAGACAGGGAAGTCCGCCCTAGAGACGGTTTTCACGGTACTTCACGCCGGTGGTAAATTTGGCGGTGAAGGAAGTGGTTATAAGGTGTCCTCCGGTCTCCACGGTGTAGGCGCTTCAGTGGTAAACGCACTTTCCCATTGGCTTGTTGCCGAAGTAAAGCGTGGCGATGATCTGTACAGCCTGCGCTTTGAACAGGGTAAGGCGGTTGGGGATATCAAGAAAGAAAAGAACCCTCGCAAAGACGAGTGGCAGAAGCTTGAGGGGAACGGAAGTCGGGTTACCTACCTGGCCGACGATACCATCTTCCCAGAAGTGGTTTGGGACTACGATTATATTGCTGAACGCATCCGCAACAATGCATACCTTACTAAGGGTGTGACATTCATTCTCTCCGATTACCGCGATGGTTTGCCAGATGGTATCACCCAAGACCTTAAGACGTACACCTTCCATTTTGAAGGCGGTATTTCGTCATATGTCCGTCATCTCAACAAGAGCCATCAAATCATTACTGATCCGGTGTTCTTTGTTGAAAAGACAATTGGTGAGCTCCAGGTTGAGGTATCACTGGCGTATGCCGACGACTTCAACGAGCGGGTCTACGCCTTTGCCAACCACGTGCATACCGGTGAAGGTGGTACACACCTGACCGGTTTCCGCATGGCGCTTACCAAGCAGGTAAACGCCTACGGCAAGGCCAACGGCCTACTTAAAGAAGCTGACGGCACCCTCTCCGGGGATGACATGCGTGAGGGTCTGACAGCCGTTATTTCGGTAAAGCTTCCGGAGCCACAGTTTGAAGGTCAGACCAAAGCCAAGCTTGGAAACCCGGAAATGCGTTCTGCAGTAGACGCGGTAGTATCCGAAGGCTTGGACTACTACTTTAATGAGAACCCTCAGGCAGCCCGTAAGATTATTGAGAAGTGTGTCCTTGCTCTTCGAGCTCGTCTTGCAGCTCGTGCTGCGCGTGAAACAGTTATCCGTAAGGGCGCCCTAGATGGCATGACCTTGCCAGGTAAGTTGGCTGACTGTTCTGAGAAGGACCCTGCCAAGAGTGAGCTCTACATTGTAGAGGGAGACTCTGCTGGTGGTTCTGCTAAAGAAGGCCGTGACCGTAAGACTCAGGCCATCCTGCCACTCCGCGGTAAGATCCTGAACGTTGAGCGCGCCCGCCTAGACCGTATGCTTTCATCTGAGGGTATCAAGAACCTCATTGTGGCTACTGGCGTTGGTGTTGGTGATCAAATTGACTACGCCCGACTCCGCTACCACCGCATTATCATCATGACGGATGCTGATGTGGATGGTGCGCACATTCGTACTCTCCTTTTGACACTGTTCTACCGCCACTTCCCAGAGATTATTAAGCAAGGGCATCTCTATATTGCTCAACCCCCACTCTTTGGAATCGTACGTGGTAAAGAGAAGTTTTGGGCCCTTACTGAACCTGAAAAGGACAGGCTGGTAACTAAGCTTGAAAAAGAAGCTCTAGAGAAGCGCGCAAAGGGTAAGACGGAAGAAGTTGCTGAAGACGCTGACGCCGCCAACCCGGTAGAGACAGAAGTTTCCGAGGAAGTTGTTACTGAATCCGCTCAAGATGAGAGTACAGGTGAGCAGCCTCCAGAAGAGAGTCGCCTGAAGAAGCTGGGCATAAGCGTCAACCGCTTTAAGGGTCTTGGTGAAATGAATGCAGATCAGCTTTGGGAGACTACCATGAATCCTGAAAGCCGCACCCTTCTTCAAGTCGCAATGGACGATGCTGAACGTGCCGATGACATCTTTACCATGCTTATGGGTGATGAAGTACCACCGCGCAAGAAGTTCATCCAAACCCACGCTAAAACAGCTACGATCGACGTATAGCCATGGCAGACACGAAAAACACACAACCAGAGCAGAGCCCTGACGAGCAGGAGACTACTGAAGAAGTAGTAGTTCCTACTGATGCAGAGGAAACGGACGTTGTTGCGAAAGATGATGCTTCGGAACTTACGGCAGAAACTCCTGATGAGGATGTAGTTGAAGAGTCTGTCGTTGAAATGACAGATGAGGAAAAAATCCTTGATCGCGACAAGCGCGAAAGTGCAGCTACGCTTATCTCAACCGTCGTTGAAGAAGCAGTACACGTAGAGGGTGTGGGAATGGTGCAGCCGCGCAACATTGTGACGGAAATGCAGCAGGCCTACTTGGACTACGCTATGTCAGTTATCGTAGGCCGCGCCCTTCCAGACGTACGTGATGGTCTGAAGCCTGTTGCCCGCCGTATTCTCTTTGGAATGCGGGAAATGGGTGTGCGTGCCAATAGTCGGTACATGAAGTCTGCCCGTATCACTGGTGAAGTCATGGGTAAGTTCCATCCTCATGGAAACGCTGCCATTTATGACGCCATGGCTCGTCTTGCTCAGTGGTTCTCACTCGCTATGCCACTCGTAGATGGTCAGGGTAACTTTGGTTCCATCGACGGTGACAACCCAGCTGCTGAACGGTATACGGAAGCCCGTATGACCAAGTTGGCGGAAGAAATGCTGGTTGATATCGAGAAGAATACCGTTCCTTTCGTTGCCAACTATGACGGAACCCTTCAGGAGCCTACGGTACTACCTACCAAGGTTCCGAACATGTTGCTCAACGGCGTGGTTGGTATTGCCGTTGGTATGGCAACAAATATTCCAACCCATAACTTGGGAGAGCTCTGTGACGGTGTAGTAGCCCTCATTGATAAGCCAGAGACAACGGTTGATGAGCTTATGCAGTTTATTCAAGGTCCAGACTTCCCAACCTCCGCAGAGGTATATGCGGGTTCTGGACTTCGTGAGGCATATACAACGGGTCGCGGTAAGTTCACCATCCGTTCTGTTGCAGAAATTCAGGAACGTAAGGGTGGCTTCCGCATTGTAGTTACTGAAATTCCCTACCAGGTTAATAAGAGCGATTTGGTGGCGAAGATTGCCGACTTGGTTAAGGAAAAGAAAATTGACGGCATTACCGACATT
>DATHWI010000099.1 GCA_035460805.1 Verrucomicrobiia bacterium
CGGGCCATAGGAAGTATCTTTGCTAACCTCCAGTTGGTCATGAAAGCGACGATAAGCGGCCTCCAGTATTCTTCGATACTCACCCATTGCAGTCCCCTAGTTATCACTACATTCCCCAACGGTAAGCGACAGACGGAGAATAGAGTGCGATGTTATGGTGTAATGCTCACAATAACCAAGAAAAACTACTGCTTATGAATATCGAAAAACTCCCACCGCTCATAGAGCTTAAAGACATCATGCGGGCAACGATGCGTCTCCCCTACACTGAGTCTGAATTACAAGCCGTTACAAACTTCATTACATACAATCGCGGCAATGGCTTAGATACTCAGCTTGAGACAACCTTTGCCAACTATGCCGATTCTTTGATTACGGAGGGTGTACTGATCAAGAATTGCAGCCCAAGATGGTTTTGGGCATTACATCAAAAACATCTTTTATGATTCCAAAAGCTGCATTTGCACTTTTGAATTTAATGCGGTTGTTGACGAAAACCATCCTGCGTTTCATTTAACAAAGTTGGCAGCAGAAAAAACAGTATCGCAATTCCTATGGGGCGCTTATGTGGTTCATGGAGAGCCCCTAGCAAATGACCAAGAATTACAATAAGGAGAAATTTCCATATGGGTTCAAAAATCAAAGAAATAGCTACCTCTCAACTGCAAGAGGCATTTGCTAAAGCACTAGCCGATCTAACGGGCCAACCTTGGTCCGTGGCGATAGGTTCGATTGAGTATGTCCAGAGCCAATGCCAATCTTTCACAGGCGCCGAAACTATCTCGTTCAATGCTATAGCAACTACTGAACCAGCAGAGGAAGATGAAAACCCATTTTCCAAAATCTAAAACAACTCACTATAGGGGTGGGGAAACTTCCGAATAGTTTTGTTAGAAAAATGCGAGTGGGTAACCTACGGTGTGGGTTCGCCCGTTCCCCCCTCCGG
The DNA here is from genome assembly GCA_035460805.1 of Verrucomicrobiia bacterium. Taxonomy (NCBI): domain Bacteria; kingdom Pseudomonadati; phylum Verrucomicrobiota; class Verrucomicrobiia; species Verrucomicrobiia bacterium. Next base: position 947 of record DATHWI010000099.1, read on the forward strand.
GGTCTCTTCCTGACATCTCAATCAGTCCAACCGGCTTACTCTTTCTAACGTGCCTTAGCGAGTTTGAAACCTGGTTAGCAAATTCAGCCCCAGCAGTACCAATAGAAAAGCCCTCAGGTAATCCCAAGGGCTTCTTTAGCATCTCCTACTTGCTACCCGCTTATGATGACCTTCACTCGTCCTAAGTATAGCTCCCTCTCAGTCGGTGAATCCTTCACATACTCAAAGGTAAGACGACCAGAAGGTTCAATCATCAGCTCATATCCGAAGAGCTTTAGGTAGGTAGGTTTCATGCTTTGATTATCCTTGTTGTTAAGCCCGTAGGTGAATCCACGAGACATCCAAAGATTAACATGAAGATTTATGAAGGTGTTTGTAGTTACCTTATGGAAACAGTTACTTAATCGTAACATCCACTAAGATAACCTTGATAACACCCGCTGGAGTTGTACTAAGCTCCACTCGCCTTCCCTGGCAGTCGGAACCCCAAGCTTATTCAATTCATTGACCATAGCTCGTTGAGACATTCCTGAGGTCTTGAAGGCATCAAGGGTAGGTCTCAAGTTCTCGGCAAACTCTTTAGCTTCAATCAATCGCTTGTCATTGTCGGCTTTCAGCTTGGGGTTACCCAGCTTCTTTCCTTCTTTGGCGAGAAGCTCTTTCTTTATCTGCAATGCCGCTTTAGTTCTTTGACTGATTATCTTCGCCTCATGCTGTGCCATTGCTGAGAGGATATGTATGGTTAGTTCATTGGCTTCAGGAAAGTCACACGCAACAAACTTAACCTTCTGCTCCATGAGGGTGGAGATGAAATGGACGTTACGGGCCAATCTATCTAACTTGGCGATGAGTAGCTTCGCCTTATTCTTCCTGGCGAACTCTATAGCAGCTCTAAGGTGGGGTCGCTTACTAAGCGCATTACTACCCTTACCTGTTTCCACCTCAGTGAACTCTTGTAATAACTCCCAGTTTCCACCATTAAGGTAACGCTTCACTGCTTCCTTCTGAGCGTCTAATCCAAGCCCCGAGCTTCCCTGTTTAGCTGTGCTAACGCGGTAGTACGCAACGTATTTCCCCTCCATGTTTTTGCTCCAATGGATGACTGACTACATTTTCATACGATGGTATGTATGTTGTCAATCTGAACGCAACACCCTAGCAGGTACTTTTCTGGCAACGGCCCATCTTTCGTAAGTCACTGATTTATCGGGAACCGAATACCATAGCTAAGCACTACTTTTTTAACCTTAATACGGAACACAACGAATCAATGAAACAAACCGCAAAGACCAGTACAGCATCGTGTGCGTATACCAACATCAGGCTAGACCCTTTATCCAAAGCCAAGCTTGATTGGATTCGCACCTTTTATGCGTCAAAGGGGGAAGAGTTCTCAAACTCAATGATTCTCAGACGAGCGATAGAAACACTCGAAGATCACCTTAGTCAGTTCTGTAATGGACGAGCCAAGAAAGAGCTTGAGCTTGAGTTGATGCTTACCTTGAGTTGCTGCAATAACAAGGCAGACCCTTTCAATGGTCAATATCCTTGGAAGAACCTTGGAAATCGTCCCATCAAAACCTTTGGCTACTATGTGCCCAATCCAATTCTGGCGCGTCTCAATGAAAGCGATTACCTAAGAAGCACTAGACCGATCAACAGTTAAATACCAGCCAGTAAGAAACCATAAGCCACCTTGAGTGGCTTTTTGTATTTCTGGTGGTCACCCATGAGGAATCAATGACATTTCAAAAGCAATACGAACAAGCTCTACATAGACAAGCACAGAGACAAAACCGAGAGCTGTCCCCGATTAACCTAGCAGTGGCGCAACTCATAAGCAATACAGCAGACAAGGCAATCAGAGACACCCGCATGGGTTCCCTGAAGAGTCCCTTTAAGGTCGTATCAGCTCCCACAGGATCAGCTAAGACCAACTCAGCCATAGCCTTTGCATGTGCCATGTATGCACATGACCCTGCATATACCTGCGCCTTTGTGGTTGAGGAAATCAGCCACGCCCAGGAAATTTACATAGCTCTAGCCCATGAAATACCAGATAAGGACTTGGGAATTTGGACAAGCTTTCATGATGTGAGTCAGCGCAATCCGAGTGTTATTGAGAGACTTGGTATTCCGGTAACTCTTACTACCCTGGAAAGTACAGCCTCTAAACGAGTCGTCATCTACACCCATAAGAAGTGGCTCAATGAGATTGAACACTGGAAAGACTATGGAGTTAGACGGCACCAGGGAAAGCCTCGGGACGTTCTTTTTATTGATGAACAACCATCAGTAACTCAGATCATCGAGAGAACCCCAGCAGATATTCTAAAGCTCCGAGACATCATCCTTTCAGTCGATACCCACCACCACCTTGTATCCATCTTAACAACCGTCGCCCACCGGATGGAGGCTGTATTTTCTACTAACGGTGATGAGATGCAGGGAGTAAGGCTGGTGGAGTGTCTTGAGGCTTACGATAGTTTCACTGAGGCCGAAGCCCATACCTTTTGCAGTACCTACGGTATACGGAACCCCGAGCAATTTATAGAGGGCTTTAGGTTCCTCAGGGCTTGCTCTATGGGCTATTGCTTTCTCACGCGGGGCGCTCCAAGGAGCTTTGTGGCTTATGTACCCTCCTTTAGTCCAGAGCCTAACCAAGTGATTCTAGACGCTACAGCTGACCTATGCGGCCTGTACCCTTTGTTGGGTGGAAAGCTTGCAGAAGGTGTACCCAAAATTGATTACTCAAACCTTAGGTTGAATCATGTGGAACCACCTAAAGAATTCAGTCACCTCCGCTCAGTAGTCTCTAATAGAAAAACTGCTGAGGATTATGCAGCCTGGATTCGCGGGGTCGTCATGCAGAACACCAAGGCTGGTGATCGAGTCCTGGTAATCGTACACAAGGACATGGTTACAACTCACGGACTCTTTCCCCACACTCCAAGGGAACCCGATAGTGAGGTATTTCCAGGGCGAGTGTGTTCTATTCTCTGGTGGGGCCAGGGTATTGGCTCAAACCAGTACAAGGACTGTACTGAGGTATTCATGTTCTCTGAGTTCTATCAACCACGCAGAGCAATAGTGGCTAAGACCCTGGGAGCTAAAAGCCAGAGTGTTGAAGAGTCAGATATTCACACCCTAAGGGGGAAACTCAAAGGCGATTATCTAAGCATCCAGGAGGGAGACCTTTTGAGATGGACAAAACAGTTAGCCAGCCGGGGTAATGTCAGGAACGTGGACACACAGGGTAAATGTGGGGCCATGAACTTGTACACCTCAATGGACTTCAACCGTCTAATAGCGAACCTGGACAGACTATTTCCCAACGCTCAAAGCCCAAGCAGATACCTTGAGTATGTCGTCAGCTCTGACCCTAAAGGTTCTCTCAAGGGACGTGAGGGGCTGATAGCTTTGCTTAGTACCTCAGCTTCCAGCCATATCAGCTTCAAGGATGTACAAGCCATGACAGATATTAAGTCCTGTGAAGTACGGAGAGAGCTTGGGTCCCCCACAGTGAAACCTTCAGTTGATGCTTATGGTTGGACTGTAGTGAATGCAAAGTCTCTTGGTAAGTCTGGTAAGGGGCTATGGCTGGTGAGAAAAATGTAATCCCTTAATAGATTCCCTGAGCGTTTCCATTATTCTCAAAAATCAAATCGACTCGCTTGAGAAAGATGGAATTGCTTAATAGATTCCTAAGCGTTTCCATTTTTCTTCCCTAAAGAAAGGGGCTTCCCGTGCATGGGATACCCCTTCTCTCTCAGTACAACCCTTAAGTAAATCTTGTATCTGTCTCTCTGTTACCCCCGATAGTGAAACTTTAAGACCTCGTTACATCAACCACTGATAACCCCTAAGGACACCCATGACCCAACCCATAAGCCAATCTATATCCAGAAACAGTCACATGAGATGCCGCGCTCCTGGCTGTATCAAACTCAGGTACAACCTAAGCGCTCATTGTCGCAATCACTTCAAGAATGCTTACCTTTACGGAGACCCTTTAGGGCGATCTATCCAACGCTCTGAATTCATGCGGGAGTATGAGGAAAGTAAAGACCTCATAAGCTCTAACCTCAACCACCCAGCCACAGAGACAGCCCTTCAGTTCATCCAGAAGTGGCTTGATATGGCAGCTAATGGCTCAGCCTGTGTAGCTGCAACTGAGATGAATAGGCTGGTGCTTGGCGGTGTGACAGCCCAACAAGTTCTGACAGAAG
>DATHWI010000100.1 GCA_035460805.1 Verrucomicrobiia bacterium
CAATAAAGGTTAAGACCCAGTTCACAGTGAGGACAGACGACTTTCTAATCTCGAAAAGGCAGATCGTCCACAACGCCTGCGGTCTTGTGCCTTCATATCTTGATGGCTCAATCGTATCGAACGAATACTCGGTGCTGACCCCTAGGGAAGGGTGCGACATAAGATTCTTCAGCTACTTCGCGCAACAACGCCAGGTGAGCAAGTCCTTTTTAGACTCAAGTGTCGGCATCGTGATCGAAAAAATGCTCTTCAAGCTGGAGTGGTGGCTTAATCATGAATTCTTATTTCCCAGCGTTCGCGAGCAGGAGCGCATCGCCTCGTGCCTCGGCTCCCTCGACACCCTGATAAACGAGCAAGCAAAGAAGCTTGACACCCTCAAGACCCACAAACAGGGCCTCATGCAAGGCCTCTTCCCGACGCCGCCCAAGGAGGTGCCAGATGCCGTCTAAGACCTTTCACGCATTAGCAAATGAAGCCGGATTGGCAGCGGGCCACCTGATGGCCGGAGTAACCGCTATGTCCAAGGCAAACTACGCAGAAAAGGCTTTCTACTATCAGGCGTTCTTCAGCCTTTCGACAGGACTTGAGCGCACGTGTAAGCTCATTCTGATTTGCAATCACTTCCTGACGAACGACCAAACCTTTCCAACCGAAAAGGTCGTGCGCAGTTACGGCCATAACCTTGAAGAGCTGGTTGAGCACGTAAGCCGCCTAGGAAGAGTCAAAGACCTGGATTACCCCTTACCCTCTTCCGAAATTCACAAGGAGATGCTTCGGGTGTTGTCAACTTTTGCTACCAACGGCACGCGCTATTATAATATTGACACCGTTCTTGGCAAGGCTCTTAACTACGAGGATCCCTTAGCAGACTGGTACAAGAGCGTAGTGTTGCGCTGTTGGCAAGATTGCGTCCGACCTTCAGTTAAACACACCGTGGAGTCCAATGCTCGCATGGTAGGTGCTCTCTTGGGTCAGTTCACCTTCATACAACATACTTCAGAAGAGGGAGAGCCGCTAAACGAAGTTTACGAAGCTTCGTTGCGTACCGGCATTTGGGAGCGGAGTGCGCCCTATGTAAGACTCCATGCGCTTCAATGGAGTCGTTTTGTGGGCGAGCTACTTAGCTCGTTCTCATACAACCACGCTGATTTTCCCGTGTTCAGCGAATTCTATGGGAAGTTCTATAACCCAGATTCTTACTTGAAGTCCCGGAAGACGTGGTCACTCCAAGCAGGAAGATAAGCCAACAAGATATGACCGCACAAGAAAACCACCGACTCGGCAAAATCCTCTGGGGAATCGCGGACCAGCTCCGCGGGGCCATGAACGCGGACGACTTCCGCGATTACATGCTCTCGTTCCTCTTCCTGCGCTACCTTTCCGACAACTACGAGGAGGCGGCCAAGCGGGAGCTAGGCTCCGACTATCCGGTGGTGATGGATGGCGACAAACGGGTGCCGCTGGCGGTGTGGTACGACATGCACCCGAACGATGTGCCGCTGTTCGAGCGGCAGATGCGGGCCAAGGTGCACTACGTGATTAAGCCGGAGCACCTCTGGACCAGCATCGCTACGATGGCGCAAGGACAGCACCCAGAGCTGCTTCGCACGCTGCAGGACGCATTCAAATTCATTGAAACCGAATCGTTCGACAGCAC
>DATHWI010000101.1 GCA_035460805.1 Verrucomicrobiia bacterium
ATATTTCCGCAAAACTTGGTGTTTCGCGGGGAGCACTTTCTTACTGGCTAGCCAATATTCCTTACACACCCAATGCGTATACTGCGGCTAAAATTAAAAATTCTCTTATTGAATCTAAGAAGTTTTATGAGTGGAGTAGGCTTAAAAAAGAAAATGAGGCACATTTAAAGGCCGAACGGATAATAAAAAATATTTCAAGCCGAGACCTCCTCCTCTGCGGAATAGGCCTCTATTTCGGAGAAGGAACCAAAACCCAGAATGGTGTGTCGATTACAAATAGCGATCCAGCCATAATTCGCCTCGCAGTAAAATGGCTCACCGTGTGTTTTCATGTTCCTCCGCAAAATTTCCAAGTTCACATGCATCTATATCCCGACTGCAATGAACAAGCATGCAAAGAATATTGGCAGAAAGTATGCGGAACCTCAGACGTCTCTTTTATTAAGCCCCACTACGACTTGAGAAAAAAGATTAGAAATGGTACAAACTACAGAGTACTTAAGTACGGTACAGTTAACTTGCGCGTAAGAACTTTGGGCAATCCTGAATTTGGCGCTCAGTTACATCGGCTCATTTTAGCTATAATACAAAGAGTGAGCACTTCGGCGGGTATCGTATAATGTTATTACCTTTGCCTTCCAAGCAAATGACGCGAGTTAGATTCTCGCTACCCGCTCCAAAAAAGCTTCCGCACATCCCTTTTAAAGCACACCTCGCTGACTGCGAGTAAGGGTTGATGGTTTTAAGAGGGATGTGCGTTAAGCTATATCAGGTATGGAAATATGGTGGCTGTGGCGCAGCGGTAGCGCATCCGGTTGTGGTCCGGATGGTCGTGGGTTCGAATCCCATCAGCCACCCCAAGAGAAAAAGGCTAACCGTCAGGTTGGTCTTTTTCTTTTGAAATGGTTTGGGAGAGAACCCAGGTTCGACCACACTCTACCGAGGTTATATTAAAGAGTGTGGTTAGTGAGCGAAGCGAACGTCATCCCATCAGCCACCCCAAAGAAAAGACACCCTTCTGAGGGTGTCTTTTCGTGTTCCCCAACCCTCATTATGATTGACAAACCAGGTTGGGGATGATATGGTTCGGGCAGCAAAAACAAAGGAGATACCGTTTGAAATTTTTCGTTACGTTGGGGTTTCATCCCACAGTAAGTCTCGGGGACACTCAACCCCTTCAGGAGTACGCCGCTTGGCTGAACGATTCCTTTAAGAGGTTGAGGACACGCGAAGAGGTTACCCTCTACGCCAACACCCCACCCTCCACTAGGTCAGATGACCCTTTGCAGGTCACGCTTTGCAACCGGACAGGCTTCGATGGCATCGTGCAAGAGGTCTCGCTCCTTCGAGAGACCATTTGCTCGCCCTCACAAGAGCACGGCCTTCCCCCTCTCAGGCTGGCGAGCCTCTCAGTCAAAGCCGAAGGGGGGCTAGACCTGACCGCGCTGGTCAAGTCGCTAGAAGCTAAGTTCAACCTAACCGTTCAGGGGGTTGAACCGGTCGCCTGCCCGGTGTAGGCAACCCAAGGACGGTCAAACGATCGTCCTTTTTTCATACCCCAACAGGTTGACACACCCTGCCTTTCCCGCTATTGTTCGTGCACCACGCCTACAAGGAGGCCGGACCTTTATGATTACTGTGACACTAGGCTTCCGCTACAACGGAGCCACTTTCGACAACACTGAGCTGACCCAGCTCACGCACACGACCAACTTCCGCCTTCGTCAGCACGGCTCCAAACAGGGTGCCAGCATCCCTCCTCTCGGTGTCAGCGACAACGACTACGAGGTGAACCTCACCCCTCAGACTGTCGCCGACTTGGAAGAGATGGTAGATATCGTGCAGGATGCCCGCGACCCGGCAATGGCGCTGGCAGAAATCTCTCTTCAGGCGGAGTATAACGATCCCTACCACGCCATAGCTGACTACCTTAATCGGCGGTTTGGCAAAGTGGTGGATCTCAACCTTTCAGCCGAGCCAGTAGGCTCTACGCCCAAGGGCGGCTAAGGCAAATCAATAAGAGCAGTCGATCCGACTGCTCTTTTCTGTTATAAATCACCTAGATAGCGACTTGCGCTCGTATCTCTTCGAGATACTGTGTACTCGCTCGGATTCCCTATCCCAAGCTGCGCTTGGTCTAGGCAATCCTCACTTGCGCTCGTAGCTCAGTGGATAGAGCATCTGTCTTCGGAACAGAGGGTCGGGGGTTCGATCCCCTCCGGGCGCACCAAACTTAAGTTCAATCCTATGCGTATCGGCATTGTCGGCAGCATGCAATACACGGAAAAGATGATCGCCCTGCGCGACCAGCTCATTGCAATTGGCCATGATGCGTATGTCACCAACCTCGCAAGCCCCTTCATCGGCAAAAGTGACATAGAGAAAGAAGAGATTAAGCTAAGGCAGAAGTACACGGAAGATGCGATTCGAGAGTTCTGGTACCTGATGCAGGAAGGTGATGCCATTCTGGTTGCTAACTTCGATAAGCACGGCATACCCAACTACATTGGTGGCAATACATTTCTCGAGATGGGTTTTGCCCATGTACTCAAGCAAAAGATCTTCCTCCTCAATCCAATTCCAAAAATGCCATACTACGAAACGGAAATTATCGCGATGGCACCAATAGTAATTGAAGGAGACCTAGGTAAGATTAGGTAAGACATCCTCACTCGTCTCTGTATCTCTTCGAGATACTGTATCCTCGCTCAGATTCCCTATCCCAAGCTACGCTTGGTCTAGGCAATCCTCACTCGTCTCTGTAGCTCAGTTGGATAGAGCGGAAGCCTTCTAAGCTTCAGGTCGCTGGTTCGATTCCAGCCGGAGACACCAAGAAAAACAGATTCCATCCGGAATCTTTTTTTGTTGCCCACCTCAGACCATTTTGCTACACTACCATCATGCAAAAAGCTTCTTGCTTCGTCACACGTCACCTCATTCTCTTCCCTACCGGGGAGTGATGATTTGCGTGTCATAGCAAGTTGTCGCAGGAGCCCCGGTGTATCACCGGGGTTTTTGTTTTGCCGCACA
>DATHWI010000102.1 GCA_035460805.1 Verrucomicrobiia bacterium
CTATGAGAATAATACCGAGTATGCCGGCTGGTCCTCTGCCCCAACTGCGGCTGTAACCCCAGTTTGGCAAGGCTCCGATAAGCAAAAGCACCAAAACTATAAGAAGGATCGTTCCGAGTGTCATGACGGCCCCCTTTTCCCTTGTCGTTCCTTAACATGGATGTCGCCTTGAGGGCAAAGGTTGCGCCATTAAAAGGGCGCCGGCAATGTCACGGTAACTGAAATTGCTCCAATAGCTCCGGTTTGGCCAACCGAAAAATTAGCTAGGGATGCGATTGAGGGTGCGCCAAGCATGCAGCCGGGTTTGTCCTTTCTCTCGGCTGGCGCACCAGAAGGGCAGTCTGCGTCCTCAGACAGCGCAGTGGCCCCCAAATGGGAGCGGTAGCCAAAGGTTATCGCCCTCCTCTTTTATTCAGTTGCCGCGCACTCCGGTTGCGCGGAGTCCGGTGTGCTAGCAATGGAACTTCCTTGGCGACCGTGAATGTCAGATGAACGGACGCCTCAGACCCTGTTCAGACGCCACAAACTTAGATACGGCCAATGACCAGGTGTTGGCTGATTCCATTTTTAATTGCAGGGTTGTTTGGCGACAAAGCGTTCGCCGACTGTCTTCCTGCGCCTGACACCCCAGCATCAGTCATTGAGCATTTTCAAAGATTTAATAAGCCATTGCCGGAAAAGTTTTGCTCCAAAGAGGCCAGCCCCCAAGCCTCTCACGAACCTCCCCAAGAGTCGTCACAAGCCGAGGATCTGCCCGACCAGTACCGTAATCATGATGTTCCGGGTGATGGCCCCTTCGCTCAGTACGAGGGTGACCCAGGTAGCGGTTACGAGGGTGACCCAGGGAGGGGTTACGAGGGTGACGCAGGGAGGGGTTACGAGGGTGACCCAGGCAGCGGTTACGAGGGTGGCTCAGGAAGGGGTTACGAGGGTGACCCGGGGAGCGGTTACCCGGATGACAAAGAGGGCGGTTATGATTGGGACCCAGAGGGCAGTTATGAGTGGGACCAGGGTGGTCACCTGAATGACCAAGAGGGCGGTTACCGGGATGACTGGGACCCTGAGAGCGGCGACTATTGGAACGGCAAGCATAGGGAAGGCGATGGCAAAAAGTGGAAACGCCATGGCAAGCGCACGTGCAAAAAAGCCCACATGAAGTGGAATGGATCAACGAAGACATGCTCGAAACGCAGGTAAGTGAGTCTCATCGGGTGAGCGTTGGTGTAGGCTGAAAATCTGCTAGAAATCGTTTGTAGGTGCCGGGTGGGAAACCCGGTGCTACAGTCATTTGCTTTTCCGATTCAGGTGCATATCTTTGAAGATGTGTGTGGCCGTTTCGACAATCTGATCGCTCGCGATGCGTATCCCGGCCTCTTCAAGGCTCAACGCCTGCCGAAGTCCAATTTTCCTCTCCGCTATAACGTAGCTCCCACTGATAAAATCCCGATTGTACGCATCGATCCCCGCGACGGTAAACGTGAGGTGGTCATGGCACGTTGGGGATTGGTCCCATTCTGGATGAAGGAAACGCCCAAGGTCCCCCACATCAACGCGCGTGCCGAGACGGTGCACAAGTTGCCGCTCTTTCGAGAAGCTTTTGCAAAACGGCGATGTCTCATTCCAGCGACGGGATTTTACGAGTGGCAGAAGCGTAAAGATGGCAAGCAGCCTTACCGCTTCCGCCGCAGAGACCTCGAACCTTTCGCCTTCGCGGGTATTTGGGAATTTGCACGATTAGGCGGAGGGGAAATCCTATCCACGGCAATGATCGTGGGAGAAGCGAACCCGCTTGTGGGCAGCGTGCATGATCGTATGCCCGTC
>DATHWI010000103.1 GCA_035460805.1 Verrucomicrobiia bacterium
CGAAGCGTCGCTTTACTCTAGCTTATCAGATCAAATGTGTAAACTATCTGCAAGTTCTCAGTTGCTGGGAACGGTTAGAGCTGCTTTAGTGTGAAGGCAATCGGTAAGTCACGAACATATGGCCAAGAAGAGCAAGCACAAGAAGAAGCACCAGCAGACCCAGAAGGTTGTCCAAAAAGCTCCTCCTGTTGTAATGAATACTATCCAGTCCGCCGCGCTCCCGCAGCAGTCAGCGCCGGCACAGAAGCCAAGTGGGCTTGAGGTGGGGGAATTGTATATTCGTCAGGATATTTTGCGCATCGTTATCCTCCTCGCAGTGGTAGTGGTCATTCTCATCGGGCTTTACGTGGCTAACTCACAAAGTGACACACTCCTTAAAGCAGGGAACTCGCTAGCTCAGTATTTGCGGCTCTCATAAGCACTTTACAGGTTAAATCCTGTATATGCTCATTGACAAAAGGTAACGCTTGGCGTATACTTGGCTCATCGGAAAAAACAAAAAAATATAAAAAAGTTTCCGAGAAGAAAGGTTGGCCACCATGGCTGATGTTATTACCCCCGCTGCTGAAGAGTCTGCTGCTGTGCATCCTCTTAAGAAGTCTTACACCTTCGTTTCCTCGAAGCATGTAGACGTTGAGAACTTGAGTTACTTTGAGGCCGCAAGCATGTCGCTTGCCTTGGTTCTTGCTGTGACTATCGGTGTTCTCCAGACTACCCCTGTTCTCTACTAACCGTTCCTGGTTTCTGAAAGCCCCTCTTAATTGAAAAAAGCCCCGTTCTCTTGGGGCTTTTTTCTTTGGTTTCTTTTTGTCACCATGACGGTAGTCCCTCTGCTGAGACAGCATCCAGGTTGCTTAATCTCACTGAGAATGATGCGCCACCTCGTTAGGATTCCATGTGTTGCCTGGACATGGCCATGCCGGAGGGGTGCAGCTCGAGAAAATCACAAAAGGCCCCACGGGGCCTTTTACTATACGTTGAACCGGAAGTGCATTACGTCGCCATCTTGGACAACGTATTCCTTGCCCTCAGAGCGCAGCTTCCCAGCTTCGCGGGCACCGGCCTCCCCTTTGCCTGCTACGTAATCCGGGAAGGCAATGACTTCTGCCCTAATGAAGCCCTTTTCAAAGTCAGTATGGATCTCAGCAGCAGCTTGCGGCGCACGAGCTCCTACGGGGGTAGTCCAGGCGCGGACTTCTTTTGGACCAGCGGTGAAGTAGGTTTGCAGGCCAAGGAGGGAATAGGCGGAACGGATAAGGCGGTTTAGCCCAGATTCCTTTAACCCGTATTCGCCCAGGAATACTTCCTGGTCTTCTGCGGGAAGGGCTGAGAGTTCGGCTTCCAACTTGGCGCTAATAGGGATGATCCAATCGGCGGAGGGGACCAGGCTTGCCAAGTCATATTCCTTATAGAGGGTGGCTGCATCAATGGTGGCCTGGTCTTCTGCGACGTTCGCCACAATTAAGACAGGCTTTGCCGTAAGAAGCTGGAGCTCCCGGAGGACAATCTTTGCCTCGTCGGTATCTGCTTTTACGGAAGAGGCAGGCTTTTCATCGCCAAGGGCATTCTCAAGCAATTCGGCAAATTGGAGACAGGCCTGGGCGGCCTTATCGCCACCGCGGGCGGCCTTGTTATAGCGGTCTTTCCCTTTCTGTACAGACTCCAGGTCAGCCAGGATGAGTTCTAAGAGGACTGTTTCCAAGTCGCTCTTTGGGTCAATTTTCCCATTCACATGGATGATGTCCGGATGGTCAAAAAAGCGGGCAACCAACACGATGGCTGCAGTTTCCCTAATGTTGGCCAGGAACTTATTCCCCAAGCCTTCACCTTGGGAGGCTCCCTTGATGATCCCGGCAATATCCCAGAATTCCACTACGGCAGGCACAATCTTTTCCGGGTTAACAATTCCTGCCAAGGCGGCTAGGCGTTCATCGGGTACCTCAACAATACCAACGTTAGGGTCGATGGTGCAGAAAGGGTAGTTGCTTGCTTCAGCGTGAGTATTTTTCACCAAAGCATTGAACAGCGTGGATTTCCCTACATTTGGGAGTCCTACAATACCGAGAGAGAGTCGTGACATATCTGAGTTACCCTATCATATCCATGCTATACTGGCCATAACCTGAGATGATCCGGTAGACTATTCAGGCATGGCCAAGGGAAAGAAGAAATCAGCGGGATCCACCGCATCTAGCAAGAGCGCAAACCGTGCCGTTATCAAACAGGCGCGTGTTCTTATTGGCGTAGTTCTTTTCCTGTTCCTTTTTGCCGCCATTTTCGACAGGGCAGGGGCACTCGGTTCCTGGATCCACGGCTTGCTCTTCTCTTTTGTGGGTACGGCTACCCCGCTCCTTTCCGTACTGCTTCTTTGGTACGGGGCGTTCAAGTTGCTTCATAAGAAGCTCAATTGGAACATACGGTTTGTCACTATTGCGGGCCTCATCCTCTTTGCGATGAGTTTCACGGGCATCCTTGCTGCGGTCGGTTCCACCGTAGGATCTACGGGTGGTTGGCTGGGTTCCACTATCGCTGAGATGGTCCTTGGGCTTTTTGGTGGCATTATTGGCCGCCTCATCCTCTTTGTCCTTGCCTTCATCGCCCTTACCCTTATTTTGGACAAAGCCGTATTGGCTTTCCTCACTAAGGATGCGGACGAAGAAGAAGTAGAGGAAGAGAGTAATTACGCTGACGCCGAGGTCCCTGTAAAGGGTGAGGTAAAGACGGGCGGCCTGTTTGGTTTGAAGAAACAGGCGCCTGCCAAGGCGGTTGAGGTGAAGAAGGTACCTGTCATGCAACTCCAGCGCAGCAGTGACTGGAACTACCCTCCATTGACCCTGTTAGAGAACATTGAGATGAAGCCGGTGGCGGGGAACATCCAGAAGCGGATGGAGCTCATCGACAAGACCCTTGGCGACTTTGGTATCGACGTAACCATGACCGATGTCCGTGTTGGGCCTACCGTAAGTCAGTACCAGTTGAAGCCTGCAGAGGGTGTGAAGCTTAATGCTATTACCGCCCGACAAGACGACTTGGCACTTGCGCTTGCTGCGCAGTCACTCCGTGTAGAGGCGCCAATCCCAGGTATGGGTCTGGTTGGTATCGAGATTCCAAACGAGAAGAAAGCCATGGTAGGGCTTAGGGAGATTATTAAGTCACCAGGCTTTGCTGCCCTCAACTCCAAACTGGCAATTGCCCTTGGCCGTACCGCTTCTGGTGAGGCAGCCGTTGCTGACTTGGCGCGTATGCCGCACTGTCTGATCGCTGGTTCTACAGGTTCTGGTAAATCTGTGGCAATCAATACCATCATCCTTTCCCTCCTTATTAACAACTCACCAGATGAGTTGCGGATGGTGCTTGTAGACCCTAAGCGGGTAGAGCTTGCTGGCTACAATGGCCTCCCTCACTTGCTTACTCCGGTCATTACGGAGCCTAAGGATACGGTCACGGCGCTTAAGCGCATGGTCGATGAAATGGAGCGCCGCTATAAGCTTTTGGCCAGCCACGGGAAGCGCAACATTGAGCAGTATAATGCCGAGCCAGACCTGGCAGAAGGCAAATTGCCGTTCATCGTCATTGTTATTGATGAGTTGGCAGACCTCATGATGGTCTCTGCCCGCGACGTGGAATCCAAGATTGTGCGCTTGGCCCAGATGGCCCGCGCCGTAGGTATCCACCTCATTGTGGCCACGCAGCGCCCATCTGTAGACGTTATTACTGGTTTGATTAAGGCTAACATCCCTACGCGTATTGCCTTTGCAGTAACGAGCCAAGTGGATTCCCGCACTATTATCGATAGTCCTGGTGCTGAGAAGCTCCTAGGTTACGGTGACATGCTCTATCTCTCCACTGAGGTATTGAAGCCACGGCGTATCCAAGGCGCTTTCTGTTCCGAGAAGGAAATCCAAAACGTCATCAGCCATATCCGTATTCAGGAGCCTGGTGACCGCTACGATCCAACCTTCCTTGAAGAGCCCGTGGAGTCACGTTTCGGTGGTTCTGGCGGAGGCCTCGACCCTGAGGAGGAGGCCCTTGTCCGTGAGGCGTACGACCTCTTCATTAAGCACAACAAAGCTTCCACAAGCATGCTGCAAACGTACCTCCGTTTGGGGTACAACAAGGCCAAGCGGATAGTGGCTGCTATGGAGGAAAGGGGTATGATTGGACCTGAACGAGGTGGAAAACAGCGTGAAGTCTACCACGTGGATTCCGGTTCAGAAGCCGATACCTCGACCCCTGTCGTTGAGGTTCGCGAACAAGGCATTGCTGCCTATCCCGAGAACGAGTAAACTGGGCTTACACATTAATCCCAGACATGGCCGCAGCCGGATTTCGAACGCGCAGAGTTAAGGTAGAAGGTGTTTCGATTGGTGACCGCCTCAAGCGGTCACGCACTCGGAAGAAGCTTTCTATTGGTGACGTAGAAGAGGCCACGCGTATCCGTGCCAAGTTCCTTTTGGCACTTGAAAGCGATTCCTGGGAACAAATCCCATCCGAAGTTTACGGGCGGGGATACCTGGAAACATATGCCACTTTCCTCAAGCTCAACATTGAGGAAGTTATGCGTGACTATGACAAAATGAGGTCAGTATATGCCCGCCACTGCCAAGAAGGCCGCATAGAGCTGACCCCAAAGAACACGGCGTTCATTCCCCGGTTTATGGTGACCCCAAAGATCCTCATGTTGGTTGCCCTATCCATTGGGATGTTAGGTTTTGCGAGTATCATTGGCTACCAGTTGCGCCGCTACGCTGCTGCCCCTTACTTGGAGCTTATCTCTCCTGCGGAAGCCAAGGGTGAAGCTGGTCCTGGCCTTGTGGTGAACACTGAGAGTCTTACCGTCACGGGCCGTACAGTTGCAGGTGCCGTGGTGCGTGTAAACGGTCAGGTGGCAGTAGTTGGTGAGGATGGGGGGTGGAGTTACCAGCTGAGTGTCACAGAGGGTGTAAACCCTATTGTGGTTGAGGCTACGGGCCCTAGCGGGAAGACAACCAAGGAAGTGACCTCCGTCATTGTGAAGTAGAGATTGTTGGTATTTACTCCGTTCGGTGAGAACTCGCTTCGCTCAGACAGCTCACCTCACTGCGAAATACCAACAATCTCTAGGGATGATATAATAGTGATTGCAGAGGGGCGAAAGCCCTTTTTTTGACGCTATTTTGTACTTGCCCTGCCAGCCCTCGGCGCGTAAACTGCGAGCACAGTACAGCTGACCGTATCTAACACGTTAAGTATTTCCAATGTCAGAACAAGAGACAGCGGGCCGCAAGGCGGCACTGGACATCGCCATTGCCTCTATTGAGAAGCAGTTCGGGCGCGGTGCCATTATGACCATGGGTGGGGAAGGTGCTCTTGGTATTGTAGAGGTTGTGCCTACCGGCATCCTTGCGGTAGACATTGCGCTTGGCGGGGGAATCCCTCGCGGCCGCATTGTAGAAATCTATGGGCCAGAGTCCTCCGGTAAGACTACCCTTGCCACTCACATGATTGGCCAGGTACAGAAACGCGGTGGCCTTGCTGCCTTTGTAGACGCAGAGCATGCATTTGACCCAGAGTACGCCAAGCTTCTTGGTGTGCAGCTGGAGAGTCTCTTGGTTTCCCAGCCAGACACAGGTGAGCAGGCGCTAGAGATTACCGAAACGCTAGTACGCTCCAACGCAGTAGACATCATTGTGGTGGACTCCGTTGCAGCCCTGGTTCCTCGTGCAGAAATTGAAGGGGAAATGGGAGACGCCATGGTTGGTGTCCAGGCCAGGCTCATGTCCCAGGCCCTTCGTAAGCTGACGGGTGCCATCTCCAAGTCCAAGACCACTGTTATCTTCATCAACCAGATCCGCATGAAGATTGGGGTCATGTTTGGCAGCCCTGAAACCACCGCCGGTGGGCAGGCACTTAAGTTCTACAGCTCTGTCCGTATCGATATCCGCAAGAAAGAAGTACTCAAAGAAGGCGATGTCGCCATTGGTATCACTTCTGGTATCAAGGTGGTTAAGAACAAGGTTGCCCCTCCGTTCCGCACCGGTACCTTTGACCTTATTTACGGCTCAGGCATTTCCCGTGAAGGCGATTTGCTTGATACGGGCGTAGTCTACGATGTCGTTCGCAAATCAGGTGCCTGGTACTACTGGGGTGAAGAGAAATTGGGGCAAGGCAAAGAAGGCGCCCGCGAGTACCTTAAGGCCAACCCAGACCTCTTCAAGAAGATTGATGCTGAGGTGAGGGCCAAGGCTGGACTGACCAAGGGTGGCAAGCAGGAGAAGGTTGAAGCCGCCCCTGAAGAAGAGAAGCCTGAAACACCAGCTAAACCTTCTAAGAAGTAAGGAATGGCTGCATCCTCGCCGCGCGGGTATGCTCTTCGCCTCCTAAAGCAGCGGCTGCGAAGCGTCTGGGAAATAGACCAGGCGCTTTTGCGTCGTCAGGTGCCGGAAGAAGAGCGCCAGGAGATAATAACTTCCCTTACAGAAGCAGGTCTCTTAGATGACGTCCGTTTGGCGCGTGCTTGGGTAAACGACCGCGACCGCTTTCAGCCTCGGGGCGCAATTGTGTTGAGGCAAGAGCTTATGAAAAAGGGGATTGCCAAAGAGATAATTGACCAGACATTACGCCACCGCCTGGAGCGGGAAGAAGAGCCAATTGATGAGTATGGGCAGGCCCTTCAGGTTGCGGAACCAAAAATGCGCCTCTATGCCCGGCTTGATCCAGAGACCCGAAGGCGACGCTTGGGAGGCTTCCTTTTACGGCGCGGCTTTTCCTTAGGTACTGTGCGACGTATACTGGATGCATGACATCCTGTCAGTGGCTGTATCAGATTGAGACAGGGCAGGAAGCAATATGGGGCACCGAAGCAGCGGCATTAGCGGCTGTGGCAAAAGCGGGAGTTCCTGTTCTTCCTGGTTTTGTAATTGCCCGCGAAGTAAGCTTCGCTTTCTTCATGGCGCCCAATGTCCGTGCACGTATTCTAAAGGCCACCAAGGGCCTTTCAGTACGTAAACCAGAGCTGTTTGCCGGCGCTGCCAAAGAAATCCGTGAGATTATCCTCACCACCCCGCTACCTCCTGAGGCACGGAAGGTTTTTGGTGCGTATATGGAGGAGCTGGAAGACCAGTTGGTATTGGAAAAAGGTAAGGGCCTTCCCCTGACCCTTATTGCACAAGGAGTGGGTAGACAGGTACACCACGGCACTCCCGCTTCCCTCAATGAGGCGGACAAGTTCGTGCGCCAGCTCTACGCCCTCAGCTTCACTGAGCAGGCGCTCTACGGCCGTTTCATGAACGAAGAGAGTATTGTCCCAGCCCCGTATCCCGTATTGGTCCAGTACGCGCCAGAAGGCCAGCTCTCTGGTCTTGCACAACAGTATGACTCCTTAACGCATGACGGCACGGTGATCACTATTACGGTTGCCCACCATGAGCATCCAGGGGACAAGCACCACGCCGCTGCCGATACGTACCGCATAGACGCCAAGTCACTCCACCCCCTCAGTAGGGAAGAGCTTTCTCATACCTGGGCAGCCAAGAAGAGGGGTGCACATGTTTCCCCAAAGCATGTCCACGCCGACCAGCGGCTAAACGAGCGCCAGCTCCGCTTGTTGGCCCGTTTTGTCCGCCGTTCCCAAGAAGCGTTTGACCAGTTGCAGGTATTCCACTGGCAACTTTTCCTAGATGGCGTAGTGGTCTCGGGCGTAGAGCCAATGGCGCTGGAAGGTGCTAATCCGGGTGTGGTTCGGACGGGTGAGCGTTTGCCACTCCTCATTGGGCACTCTGTAAACGTGGGGACAGCGCGTGGCCCTATCCGGGTGATTGCCAGTAGGGGCGATTGGAAGACTATCCAGGATGGTGACGTGGTGGTGGTTGAGCAGATTGCCGAGAAGGACATCCCACTTCTTGCTGGTGTCGCCGCCCTCATTACAGAGAGTGGTCACCACACCTCATGTGAGGCAGTGGCTGCAAAGCGCTTGGGCATCCCCGCAGTGAGTGCCACAGGAAACGCTCGTCACTTGGTTCGGACTGGACAGCTGGTTACGGTAGATGGCACCCATGGCGCGGTGTATGCCGGCCGCCTTCCTCAGAACGAGCTGGTACCTCACAATCTGGTCACCACCCTCCCTATTACCGGCACTAAGATTTACGCCGCCCTAGATGACGCCCTCCTGGCTACCCCGCAGCTCCTTCAAGACTCCGATGGCATAGGCATGCTGCGCGGGGAGTTCATCCTCCGTGTTCTTGGGGTGCACCCTCACGAAGTGCTTCACCAGGGCATGTCTTCTGAATATGTAGATTTGCTTGCGGAGGGCGTAGAGCGTGCGGCACGTGCCGCTGGTTCCAAGCCGGTCATTTACCAGCTCCATGACCTGGCGGAGCATTCTTTCCACGGTTGGAAGAGCTGGCGCAGGGAGCGCCACGAGCCTAACCAGTTGATTGGTTACCGGGGTACCCAACGCCTTCTTTCTGAGCCTGAGATCCTTGAGCTAGAGCTTAAGGCGCTTTCTCGTCTTCAGAAAAAAGGTTTTGATAACATCTCCATCATGCTGCCCATGGTGCGCTCTCTTGAAGAGGTGAAGCAGATGCAGAAGATCCTTGCCAAGCTGGCTCCTGCTGGTTTGAGTGACCGCCTTTGGGTCCGGGTTGAGACCCCGGCACTTACCATCAAGGCGGATGCACTCTCTAAGCTAGATCTGGAAGGAGTGCTCTTTGATGCGCCGGCACTGGCCACGCTTATCACAGGTATGGATGCCGATAACCACCAGGTAGGGCACAACAGGGATCAGGCTGACCCGGCAGTGCAAGATGCCCTCAGCTATGCCATTGCAACCTGTAGGAAAGCAGGGTTGTCTACCGCGGTTGTGGCGGAGCACGAACAGCTACGGCCTGAGTTGGTGGAGTGCATCATCAAAGCTGGGGTGACCGCACTCTGTGTGCGTCCACAGGAATGCACCTGGCTTCATGGTTTGGTGGCATCGGTGGAGCAGCGGATGCTCTTGGATCATTTACTAGAGGAATAAGGGTAAGGAATGCAGCCTGAACTTCAAAATTATATTGCGCAGTGCCGTTCGCTTGGCATGTCAGACCAGGCGATACGTGCGCAGCTTGTCCAGAGTGGTTGGACCGAGGAGCTTTTGGCTAGCGCTTGGCCTCTCCCAGCTACCCCGGCGGCGCCCGCACCTATTGCCCCGCCGATCCTGACCCCCGTCAAGGCGGTAGAGCAGCCCTTGTCTGCGGTTCCCGTAACATCCGCCGTGCCTGCCAGCATGCAGGCTGCGCCTATGGGCGCACAGCTCGCGGGGAACACTCAAATCCCACTTCAAACTGGCATGCATCGACCCAAGAGGGTAGGCCTTCTTATTGGAAGCGTAGTAGGGATCGCCGTCATTGTAAGCGGGACATTAGTGGCTCTGGGAGAGTCTGGGTATGCTCCTACAGTAAGCAAGGTGTACCGTTCTACTGGTTTGCCTATTGCCTGGGAGGGGACTACCAGCAAGCCATCGATCAACATTGGCCGTGCCCTTCTCGCCACGCTGGATGAGAAGAAAATCAAGGTTACAACGACGGCCGAGGGTACGGTCTCCGATATCAATAATGAGGCAGCTGCAAAAATTGGATTGAAGCCGCTCAAGCAAAATGAGGGTACTGTCCATGCTGCGGTTTCCGAGCCCGGTGTCACTAAGTTCAGTGGTTCATTTGCTGCCTCATTTGACGAAGACAAGGGCATCCGGATGGAGTATGGTTTCAAACTTCCTTCCGATGACCCGATCCGCGCAATGGCAGAAGGTTATATTAAGCCTAGTTTTGAGGACATTACCCTGGAGTCCATTCTCCCTATTTCTGGGAAGGCCGTCTTTGCCCGTACCAATATCCTTCCTACCCCCACCGAGGCTGATAAGGGCCGTTGGTTTGCTATGGATTTGCCAGGTGAGGATGATTTGAAGGAAATGCGCGAGGAGATCAAGAAGGATATCCTTGAGGAGGATGAGAAGGCGCGCAAGGATCTAGGAATTATGGTGGATACCACTACCAAGGATATGGGAGTTGTTCGTCATAAGGGGGAGGTGATGGCGATGTACCGGACTACTCTTACCTCTGAAGTACTTCGTACACTGAGCAACAATGCAGAGCTTCAAACCGAGACCCGGGAAGCCCTGAAATCCTATGCCGATGAGTGGAAGGGTGGAAACATGACCATCGACTGGTATATGGATGCGCGCAACCCTCGCCTCAAGGAGTTGGTCTACACGCTTGATGTTCACACCGATTACGCCAATACGCAGGCCAGAGGGGCGATGACGTATGAGTATGGGGCAGCGGCAGAGCTTACCATTCCTGACCGGGATTCGGCGTGGGACTTTGAAGCGTACATGCAGGCTGTGGCGGAGAACAGCTCGAACCTCTACGATACGGGTGCGTTTACCCAAGAAGCCATTGATATGGTAGTGAGCGGGGAGGGGCTTGGTTACAGCAGTGGTGCACAGTACCGTGCCCAGAATTCTATTCGCAAAAACGACGTTACCCAGCTTGCTAAGACGATCGAATTCTATCGGGTAGATCATGAGGATGCCCTGCCCGCTGATACCAAGGGTGAATACGTCCCACTAGATGTGGAAGACAGTGTATTGGCCCAAAATGCCGACTTTGCCGAGCTCATTACGCTCCCTATGTTTGACCCGCTTCCTGACGATTACTACTACAGTTATTGGTCGCAAGATGGTTCGTACCGGGTAGCTGCAGTTTTGGTGGATGAGGAGACGGGTGAGCAGACTGGGTTCTACCTGATTGAGGATGCCGTTGCAGTGGGTGAGGTTGACGAGCTCCCTTAGAGGTTGATTCGGTTCAGTTGATCTGGTAACGTAGACGGGCACGATATTTAAGGTGCCTGTATTCCCCGGTAGCTCAGTGGTAGTAGCGTCTCGCTGTTAACGAGAATGTCGTTGGTTCGAATCCAACCCGGGGAGCCAAAAAGAAGGTATGAGCGGCTGCTCATACCTTCTTTTTTAATTCCTCGTAGGTGTAAATCAAGAGTTCGACCCTGCTCATACCGTTTCCTGATCATTTTCGGCTATAATCCAACCAAATCCCTAAGGCATTCTCATGTCTGAGAACAAAACCAAGCCTACTGCCGCCTCAATCGAGTCCTTCCTGGAAACCGTAACCCCTGCCCGTCACGAAGAGGCGAAAACCCTCATTTCCATGATTAGGGACATTACCGGCCTTCCTCCCGTACTCTGGGGGCCAAGTATTATTGGGTTTGGCACGCAGCACTACAAATATGACACCGGCCGTGAAGGCGACATGCCACGTTTGGGTTTCAGCCCACGCAAGGCATCGCTCACTATCTATTTTGAAGGCTTTGACCGCTATGGCGACCAGCTTTCAAGGCTTGGTAAGTACAAAACAAGTGTATCTTGCCTCTATATAACTAAATTGACCGACGTAGACCTTGCGGTGCTACGCGAAATGCTAGAAATGTCATACAAGCAAGGCATGCAGCCTCCTAAGAAGATGGAAAGCGTGGAAGAATACGTTGCAAAAGTTCCTGCCGCCGCACGCGCGCAGTTTGACCAGTTGCGCACCATCGTAAAGACCCTTCTTCCCAAGGCTAACGAAGTAGTGAGCTACGGCATTATTGGGTACAAGGTGGATGACAAGCGGGCACGGGTATTTATTTCTGGTTGGAAAGACCATTTGGCCATCTATCCTGTACCTAAGGACCTAGAGCTCCAAGCCGACCTTAAGCCGTACATCAAAGGGAAGGGCACCCTGTGGTTCAAGCTTGAGGAGCCGCTGCCAGAAGCGCTTATCAAAAAGGTGGTGAAAGCTTTGCTTTAATTTGGGTTCAGGCTGAACAAAAAAGAACGGGCAACGGGCCCGTTCTTTTTACATTCACTTGGACTTAGACCTTTTAGCGAGAATCCCTTTTATCGAGGGGCTAATTTCTTTGTCTGTGCGGTGGATGCAGCCCATCCAGCAGCAGGGGCGGCGTTTCCCTTCCTGCAGCTCTGTCACGGTTCTCCTGATATGGTCCTGCCGGGTAGTTGGTTGCTTAAAGCTGATAACCCAGCAAATCCACTCGTTGCGAGCGAGGGGCGTAAGGCTTTCCCAGGCCTTCACTGCGGCAGGGACGGCAGTTAGGGCTTTACCTAGGTCTGCGGGCATCTCATGCACGGTGCCGGCAGGGAGTTTTTCTGTAGTCATATGTTGATCTTATATCAGATACGCTTTTTCTTTCAATAAAACCTGCTTCACTCCCATGCCGCTTAAGTCCCGGATTCGCTATAATCAGGCCACTACGTAACGGCTAAAACGTCATGAAAAACGAACACCCTATTACTGTGCGAGTCTCCATTCAGGCACCAATCGGGAAGGTCTGGGAGTATTGGAATGCACCTGAACATATTACCCAGTGGGCATTTGCTTCTGATGATTGGGAGTGTCCAGCGGCTGAAAACGACCTACGGGAAGGTGGGAAGGGCAAAACTACCATGGCCGCCAAGGACGGAAGTTTCAGTTTTGACCTGGTTGTTACCTATACAGCGGTAAGGGAGCCCGAGCTCATTGAATACGACATGGAAAATGGCCGCCACGTAAAAATTGAATTCCATCAAACAGATGGCGGGGTGGAAGTGGTTGAAACTTTTGACCCTGAGCAAGAAAACTCCGAAGAGAGACAACGCGAGGGTTGGCAGGCCATTCTTGATAACTTCAAGAAACACGTAGAAACGGCATAGTGTTCCTCAAGCCAGGCAGGTAACCCTGCCTGGCTTTTTTGTATGAATGAACCCGTGGTTGAATACAGGGTACTTATTGCTAGTATGGGGCGTGCATGGGGTGTACATGAATAATGCAAAAGAAAAAGGTTTTCCCAGCCTCAGTAAGCTACGGGAGTTCGTCAAAGCCCATGAGGCAAAAGAGCGATGTGTCCGGGAAATGGATCTTGCAATGGAACCTAAGGACGCAGAGGCATCGAAGGTTTCCCAGAGGTTCCTCAATGCGCTACGCGGAGCGGCGCTAGAAGGTTTCCCCTCCAAGGAAAAGCCGACTTTCGAGGTCAAGTTGGAAGAGGGTGGCTACAACGGCGGCCCCGTAATGACGGAAAGTGTGTTTGAGGATTTTGTCCGCAGGCAGCGTACAAAAAAACCATCCGGCGTTAGTATCACCTGGGAAGACTTCTTGGAGCTTTCACCTCGTGAGAGGGGAACCCTCTGGGCGCCCATCAAGGTCACACTTGAAATGCTCCAGGTGGCGGGGTACAAGGTGGTGGAAATCAGGGTTACTATGGAGGACGGCTTCACTGATCGAAGCTGGGTTTACCCGGCAACTGTCGTGATTGGCAAAGCCTAGCCTAATCGGCGGTATCAGAGTTCCAATGCCCCTTACGTAGGGGCATTTTTATATAAAAAGCCTCGCGAGTGCGAGGCTTTAGGTTTTGCTAGAGTTCAGAAAAGGTGAACTTCCTGAGAAGGGTGATATCCCTCAGTTGCTCCCAGGAGAGGCCACTGCCCAACTCCCGGTGTGAGCCACCAATGATGTCAGAGCCATTCCAGCCTTTCTCACCCGTCATGCCCTCGGCCTCGTTAAAGGCTGCGTACAGCTCCTTAACTGGGAAGGGGATGTAACGGGAGCGTCGTCCAACCGTGTAGACGAACCGGCCGTCTGGTCGGCGGGCAACGATGCTGATAAAGGCATCCATGCCGTTGCTGAACAGGTGGTACCGGGACTCGCTGCCGCCTATTTCATCGACAATCTTGAAAGTCGGGGAGTCGAAGAGGATCTCATGCCGGGTATCCAGTTCCTTCTCACCGCCGTAGCCCATTTGGTATTGGGTGAGCCGGCTGCACACCTCGGAGAGATTACTGCGGAGAATGTCGGCGTCGGCCGTGGCCAACCTCCCTGATTTACGGAGGTTGGTGTAGGGCTCGAAAACCCAGTTGTGCTGCCTGACCAGTCGGTCGGAGAGGTCGAGGGGGAATGCGCCACCCGTAATGTCCCACTTGTCGTCCAGGTCAAGGAGCCGGTTGATGAGAGGGTTGCTGGCCGCACCTTCAAACTGCTTGTGATTGGTGAGCAGCCAGGCCGCGAACGCTGTATCTTGATCTGTATCGTTGATGTAGATACTGCAGATACCACTACCGAATGCCTTCATGATGCCACCCTTGATGGCAAAGTAGACCTGTTTGGCCGTGCTCATGGTTGCCTCTCTCACCACGTTGTCGTGGTGGTCAAAGTTTACATGAAGCGTGGCTTCGTCATAGTTAGGGCCGCCCAGCACGGCACCGTCCAGCGCAATGGAGCGGGGCGGCGTGTTCCGGCAGAACTCCTCCCACTGCATAGTTTCCCGAGGGAGTATTTTAAAATCAAAGGCTAGTCCCATTTCTTCCTCCTGTTGGAAGTCTCTTTCAAAGGTCGTGTGGCTTTAGATAAGCCTGCGGAATAATAACCCATAAGTGGCTCTGGGTCAATAAAAAAGCCCCGATTGCCGGGGCTTTTTTGCAAGCAGTCAGTTATTTCTTGGAGTGATAGGCGCCAGAAATCATCTCTTGGGAAAAGGGGCCAATATAGTCACCTGTCTCCGCGTAGCGGTAGAGTGCAGCATTGAAGATAATCTGGAGGGAAGAGGTGTAGGCAATAAGGGCAAAGAGCAGGCTTAACTTAATGAGCACTTCGGTTACTATCATCCAAGTAACAATGGGCGCGCCCGCCACCAGAATCATGAGGATGGCCCCGGGGAACAGGATAATGGCGAGCACTGCAAAGAGGGAAATGAGGCCCAAGGAGAACTGAGCGACTACGTTTTCGCCCCAGGTTCGCTTAAATAGACCCGCAGAGTGCTTAAGGGAATCAATTGGTCCCATGTCGTGTGTTACAAGCGTAGGAATGATAAAGATAGTGGCCATTGTCCAGGCAATGTTCCCAATGATTGAGATAAACTTCCCTGCCCAACCAGCCTTCTCATGAATGATGTTGAGAATGACTCCAACAAGGGTCCCTACAATTGCCCATTGGGCCAGCCGCTTGCGGTGTGTCCATGCTTTAGAGAAAGCGAGGCGCATACGCATCTTCTCACCATTTAATGCGGCTTCCGCTGCAATGTAAAAGGCGGTATTTACAAAGATGGTAACCAGTTGGAGTGCGAAGACAAACAGGACTCCGACAATGGCTAGGTACGGAGAGTCGAAGAAACTTTCTGCGTTTGCCTCGGTCAGGTATCCGAGACGGTAGGCAAGGTAGGCGCCTCCGGCACTGAGAGGGGCGATGACAAGTATCAGGGTGCTTAAGAATGAGGCAAGCGCTACAAAGGGATACCAAACCAGCGAGGGGTTGATAGTAAAGACCTGGCGGCTTGCCTGCAGGAGCTGAAAGCTGCGGCTAATGCGACCCATGGGTGTTGAGGTTAAATACTTCTTCTAGAGGTTTGTTAAATACAGATGCAATACGCCACGCCAAAGCCAGGGAAGGCATGTACTCACCCTTTTCCAGGTAGGCAATGGTCTGCCGCACGGCTCCAACTTTATCCGCAAGCTGCTCTTGAGTCATGTCGGCTGCAAGGCGGAGCTGGCGGATGTTTGTAGTGAGGACTTGCTGTGGCATATGCAAAATATTTTTTACATAATGTCATATATTTATAACATCGTCAAGACATAGAAATATGGGTCTGATATCGTAGAGCCATGAACATGGAAACCCCAAATGTACTCCCTCCTCAGGAAGTGGAGCCAGAACCAGATCCAACCTGGAAAAGTGAGAAAGGTCGCGTTTGGACAATGTTGGAACGCGCCGAGATGGACGGTGGTGCAGGCCTCCTGGCGGAAAAGCAAATGGTGGCAGACTTCTTTCACCTTTACATGCTGGACAATCATGAGGCAGTGGAAGGTGTCTTGCGTAACCCTGAGCAGTTTAGTGACCGCTTTGTGGAAATGCTTTCCAGTGCCATTGCAGGACAGCCAATTGGGAAATATATCAGCCCAGCAATTTTGAGAAGGCTGACGGAAGAAGTCCGCGTTTCGCTCTTGCAGCGGCGCTTGAGCGACCCGTTCTAGGGGGGGCGTCACCACCCGTGCATTGGTTTTGCTATCTATCCAAACCTGATAGTGGTACTCTGGGAAGTATTACCTGACCCCTAGAGAACACTCCATGGATATTCAGCAAGAAGAAACCATCGTTAATGACCCGGCCACGGGAACAACGCAGGTTGTCCAGACTTCGCAGCAGGTAGCCACTCCTTCTGAGGTGAAAGAAGCTAGAACAGAGAAGAAGAATCAGATCGTATGGTATGTGGTTGGCATTATTAATGCCCTGTTGATTCTTCGCATCCTCTTCTTGTTGCTTGGTGCGCGAGATGTTGGGTTTGCCAGTATCCTTTATGGAATCACCGAGCCATTCGTGAGCCTCTTCCAGGGTATTTTCTCTGCTCCACATGTTGAGGGCTCATACTTTGATACTGCTGCCATTCTGGCCATCGTCATTGTGAGCCTGCTTGGTTGGGGTATCTCATCCCTTATCAATGTGATGCACCGCCCTGCCCCTGTGCAGCTGTAAGGTATCGCATTTGGGGAATAGAAAAAGCCACGCAACGTTGCGTGGCTTTGCTGAAGGCTAGGCTCCCAAGGGTCTGAAGAACCACTTGAGATAGGTGGGCGGCACCCAGTTCTGGCTCTCTGCACCATCGAAGAGCCTTTCCAGGGCTACTTCCGCTTGTTCTTGGCTACTGCTCGGCGCACCAATGGAGCGCAGATAGGCCAAGTCGGCGTAGAGGAAGGTGACCTCTTCAAGGTCGATGCCGCAGTCCTCCGCTCTTTGGAGGTAGCAAGCGTACTCGGGATCGTAGTAGTCGCTATCTTCGAGAAGAGCGAGGAAGTCTTCGGTCGCTACCGTAGTGTGTAGGGCGTAGAAGACTTCTTCCTGGAGGAGTGCGCGGGGTTCACCATACTGGCGAAGCCGCAGGTTGCGCTCGGTGGTAAGCCGATCCCCGGATCTTCTGGGATCGCGGTGACAGTCCTTCCCGCGTTTTCGCACGGAGTCCAAGCGAAGAAAGCGGTTAAAGCGGTTCTTGCGGGGCTCATCCGTGATGAGAGCAACGGTAAGGAGGGAGCGGGTAACTTTTTTTCCTGCCATATAAACGTCCAATCCTGGTTAGGATTTGGGAAACAATAGCATTGTAGGGTCTTTTTGTCAATCTGAAAGCCAACAAATAGAAAAAGCCGCCGGGAGTCCGGCGGCCTAGGAAAGCCTACTTTTGGCGGAGGCCAAACACGTAGCGCTCCTCTGTCACGTTCTGGACGAAGTGGAGGGGCTGAAATGAGCTTCCGTAAAAGCCAGGGGCACGCATGATAATCACGTGACCGGGTTCCGTGGAGAGGAAGCGTGGGTTGGACCCATTGCGGTTATCACAGAGGGCAAAATCTGCCCTCCCACCTAAGGTAAAGACACAGATAAGGTTCAGGATGGATCGCCCGTCCCTATGTGGTGTGATCCCAAACGACCCTGTGTCGTAGCGAAGGAGGGACATCTCCGTAAAGGAGAGGGGCGGTGAGAAGAGGTGATGAGCCTTTTCCTGGTGCACCTTCATGAGAAGAAGCTCCATGAAGTCATCGCGTAGGGAATAGAAGGCACTCTCCAGGGGAAACTTGGTACAGGAGTTAATATCCTCCCGTACAAGCCCGTTGTTAGCAGTCTCAGGCTGCTTCTTGTAAGAATGGGCCTTTGCCTCATCGAGAAGGAGTAACCTTCTCTCTTCAGGGAGGATGGGAATGCTAATCCCTCCTTCGGTGCGAAGTGTCTCCAATACGTCCTCAAAGGAAAAATCCAGGAGGTTGAGTCGCTCAGGGAAGCGATACCTGGTTACGGTAACGCTTGGCGTCCCGATGTCCCAAATGTCCAGCTTCCTCACCTGCACGGTGACTTTGTCCACGGGGAGTGTAGTAACGACCCCCGATGCAATGCCTTCCGCCAGGGATTCCAATAGGTTATGGCGCTCGCCCTCTACTACGAGGCGGGCGATATCGCGCAGGTGGCGGTAATCCACCGTGTTGGTGATGGAGTCATGGAGGGGATACTCCCTGCACTCCGCATCAACCTGAATGGCAAAGCGTTGTGCCTGCGTATGTTCTTTTTCAGTGAGCCCGTGAATGCCAGAAAGGGTAAGTGAAACGGAAATGGTGTGCATGGGTTGCCTCCTTGAGTATCAAAAAAACCGCCTGGGCGGCGGCTTAGTGAGCATGAAAATGCGTTACTCAGGGAAGGCCGCCATTAGGAGAGCGGGCGGGAATCCGTAAAGCCAGACCAGGTTCTGATGGCGTGGGTTAGTAACATGCCCTTATATAAGCACGCGGCATGGCAGGATGGGAAGGGGGCAGAGAGTTGTCAGTAATCTGGCATCAGGTACAATCTAAGGTATGACTGTCACCATTCTCCTTACCATCCTTGGGCTGATTATCTTTGAGGTAGTTACCAGTGTGGATAACGCTGTAATTAACGCCGAGGTGCTTTCCACCATGGGTGAAAGGGCGAGGAGATGGTTCCTCACCTGGGGGATACTCTTTGCCGTTTTCGTTGTCCGCGGCGCACTGCCTTGGCTCATTATTTGGGTGGTGAACCCGTCGCTGGGGCCTATGGGTGCCCTCTTTGCTACCTTTAGCAATGACCCGGCCGTGCACGAATCGATTGAGCGCTCGGCACCTGTTCTCCTGGCGGCTGGCGGTACCTTTATGATTTTCCTCTTCTTCTACTGGCTCTTCTTGGAGGAAAAAAACTTTGGCCTGCCTCGCGCTGAACGCTTCTTTATGCGTTTTGGCATTTGGTTTTACGCAGTTGTGGCCATCCTTCTCTCTACCATCGTGTGGTTTGCGCTTAAGCAAAACCCAGTTATGGCCTTTGGTGCGGTTATTGGCTCCACCGCCTTCTTCATTACGCACGGCTTCAAGGAAAACGCGGAGAAAGGCGAGCAGGACCTCCTTAAGAAAGACGGGAAGATGTCTGATATCAGCAAGATATTCTACCTGGAGATCATCGACACCAGCTTCTCCATTGACGGTGTTCTAGGCGCTTTTGCCTTCACGCTTTCTGTGCCAATTATTCTCCTAGGTAACGGTATCGGCGCAATTGTCATTCGTGAGATTACCGTCAGGAACCTTCGCCAAGTAAAGCGGTATCTCTACCTGAAGAACGGTGCAATGTACTCTGTTGCCGTGCTAGGTACTGTCATGGTTCTTAACGCTTTTGGACTTCATACGCCGCACTGGCTTGCTCCACTCGCTACTGTCTGTGTAGTTGGTTACTTTTTCCTCAAGTCCTCGCGTGAACTGAAGGGGGCCAGGGCCTAGAGACAGGGCTGGTTGGCCCTGGACGGTTAGGTCTTGCTGCTGACGGAAGTAGTAACCCGTCCATTTCCTTGAGAAAAACCGGTAAATCTGGCAAACTACTTCCGATATGAAATACCAGGTTCTCCTCTATTACCACTACGGCCACCTTACTGACGCAGCAGAGTTGCTTGTCAGCCAGCGCGCCCTTTGCCAGCGTCTCGGCCTAACGGGACGCCTTCTTATTGCGGAAGAGGGTATGAACGGCACGCTGGAGGGCACGGTTGAGGCCACTGAGGAATACGTGGCTGAACTTAAGAAGGATGTGCGATTCCGCAATATCCATATGAAACGGAGCGTAGGGACGGGGAATGCTTTCCCTAAGCTGATGGTGAAGCTCCGCTCAGAGATTGTGAGTGCGTACTTGGGAGATGACGATTTTAACCCAGCGGATCACACTGCGCCCTTTATTTCCCCTGAAGAGCTTCATTCGTGGATCCACTCCGACAAAGAGCTTTACATTGTGGATATGCGGAACAGTTACGAACACCTGTCCGGACACTTCGCAGGCTCCGTGCTTCCCAAGGACTTCCGGAACTTCCGCGACCTTCCCGCTATTCTTCCTCAAATAGAGCATTTGAAGGGAAAGACGGTCGTAACGGTTTGTACTGGAGGTGTCCGGTGTGAAAAGGCATCTGGCTTTCTTCTGAACAAAGGCTTCAAAGAGGTATACCAGCTGTATGGCGGTATTGTGAGCTATATGGAGAAGTACCCAAACCAGGACTTCCTAGGTAAGCTCTATGTGTTCGATAACCGCGTGACAATGGGCTTTAACACTGACCAGCCAGATCACACCGTTGTGGGCCGTTGTGCGTACTGTGACGTGCCTTGTGAGCGGTATGTGAACGATGATGACGCAGAGGGCAGGCCGCACTTTATCTGTTGCGCAGCCTGCAGTGAAACCCGCCCATCCCTCATCCCAGCTTAGGTACGGGGTTCGAGGTCTGTACACGTGGCATATTTCTCGCGTACAGTTCGGGTATAAATTAGTATCCGCGCACGTATACGTATGGCCACCATTACCAAGGAATACCTTATTGCGGTACCACCACGCATACTGTGGGATGCGTTGACTGACCCGCAGCAGATTGACGGTTGGGGAGCAGGCCCAAACCCTGTGGTTGATTTAGTGGAAGGTGGGGCATTCTCCCTTTGGGACGGCGAAGTAACAGGCAAAGTCCTGGATGTAGAAGAGGAGAGCCGCCTCGTTTGTGAATGGCACATGTCGGGGCATGAAACGCCCACGGAGGTTACTATTACCCTGGAGCCTGATGAAGAGGGCACAAAGATGACTGTTATGCAGACAGGTGTCCCCGAAGAAGAGGTGGAGGAATTCGATCGCGGTTGGGACGAGTTTTACGCCGGTCCCATTAAAGAGTTCTGCGAGCAGTCTTAAGAGAAAAAACCCTCCGTTACGGAGGGTTTTCTTGCTTGACTACACATCCTATTAGTGGGAAAAAGGAGTGTCATTGGACAATCGTTTGAGACAGGTTGAGGTTGGATATGAAAAATCTTCGTTGTGCGCTCACGGCCCTCTGGGCAGTTGTTTTTCTGCTTTGTGCAGTATCGGCACGAAGCCAGGTTAGCGGTTCCCCGGTTGCAGACCTTGCTTCAAAAGTGAGTTTCCAAAAAGCTTGGGAGAACGCCAAAGAGGATCCGGCTTTTACGGCGGCAATGCTTTCCCAGACCTTTATGAGGAAGGGGAAGGACAGTCTTGGCCGCGCTGTGTTCATTCTGGAGGCCCAGACATCTCCTGAAAAAGACTACGTCCTAGAGCTTATTCCCTGCGTTAAAACACCTACTGCCATAACCATGGTGGATGGCGACCCTACGTACTACGTGGTCAAACAGATGATATGGGGCGAACTCTCTGACGCAAAGAAAGAAGAGGCAAAGAGCCTGGGGATGGATGAGATGAAGATCCGTGAGATAAGCCGCAAATACGGCACGCCTGCCGAGGTGTACACACGCCTTAAATGCAATGCGCTTCACGTACGCTACCTCTCCAAGGACGGGACAAAAAAATACGAGGCAGTCTTCCTTATCAAAGACGCCTGAATCAAATGGCCAGGACGCACATCCTGGCCTTTTCTATTCAATCCCTAAATGGCTTTTTGCCTTGTGCCAGAGGGGCCAGACATAGACAAACCCTCCTACAAGAAGGGGGAGCCAAAGTTGAAAGCCCCGGAAGATGAGGGTGCCCGCAAGGGCATCGGCAGTAGGGACACCGGCTTTCCCCAAGAAGAAAACCAAGGCGCTCTCAACTACCACTAGGCCTTGAAAGAGTGGGGAGGCGGTAAGGACGAGGGCTGTGAGTACATACGCGGCGGCGGCAATTTCCACTGCAACCTGAATGCCTAGGGAGTGGAGTGCGCTCCAGAGCAGGAGCATGCCGGCGCTGTCTACCAAGAGACTAAGAAGGCCAGCTTCTATAAGGGGTTTAGAGTGAAAATGACCGACATGGGGAGCTAACCACTTGCGGACAAGGCGGGAGAGGAGCGGCCGGCAGACCACAATAAGGGTGACTGCGGTAGCAATGGCGCCTGCAAATATGCGGGCCAGCACATAAATGTGTTCCTCGTCTTGCAAGAGAACCCTGCCTACCAAGAACACAATAGGAACGAGAAGGATGAGGTAGGAGGTGGCACTCACTAAGACAAAGGCACTCGAGACGAAGGTGTGTTCTGAGGGCTTAATGTCGTGGTGGTCCAAGTCCTTAGTGAGGGTGTATTGAGCAACTGAGAAGCCACCCGGGATGAAGGGAGAAAGAAAGAACCGCTTTAAGTAGAGGACGATGGCTTCCCTAAAGGGGATATCTTTCTCCAGGGAGCGGTAACACGCGCGGATCACGGCTGATTGGATGAGCACTATACAGACGGAAGTGGCGAAGGCTACTAGGAGGTACTCAGGACGAGCCCCGTGAAAGGCTTTACTGATGCTTTGGAGCTCCGCACCGTTCCTTACGAAAAAGATGCCTCCCAGGACCATGAGGAGGAGTGCAAACAGGGTGCGGATAATACTTGTCCACGCGATGCGCATATACAGATATCCTACCTGAAACTATCTTTATTAGGGAGGGATGGTTCTACGGGAGCTTTTTTGCTATTGTGAAGCCCGCATCATATGGTTTGAGGATGTTTCGTTCGCACCTTACTTGCGCTTGCGACGTATGCACTAGCACCCGCGTTACTTCGTAACTCATGCACTCGCACAACTCATGCACTCGCACCCGCGTTACTTCGTAACGCTGGAGCTCGTTCGCGGTCCGCCTCTGAGTGCAAGCACTCACGGCGTTCGCTCACTCGCACCCGTAGCTCAGTGGATAGAGCGTCTGGTTCCGGTCCAGAAGGCCGCAGGTTCGATCCCTGCCGGGTGCACCAAAGAGAGCGAGGCATGTTTGCAACTAGCGCGCAAAGGGAAGAAATGCCTGAATACACCTCCGGTGTATGCTAATAGTTGCAAACATACCTCACCGTCTTTAATTCTCACTTGTGAAACCTATCATCGTTCAGCCTTCAGAGGCATACGAACTCATCGACAGCGGTAACGGCCTTCGTTTGGAGCGCTTTGGCCAGCACACCATTGTACGGCCAGACCCTTCAGTCCTGTGGCAACCTACCACGCCTAGTCATCCAGCATGGATCAATCCCGATGCTACTTTTGTCGATACAGAAAAAGAGCGCTGGCGCCTGCGTAAGCCACAACTGGCCAATGGGTGGGAAGTCTCTTTTGAAGGCGGGGCAAAAGTCCTGGTCAGGCCAACTCCTTTCCGGCACGTTGGCGTGTTCCCGGAGCAAGAAGCCAACTGGGCTTGGCTTAGGTCCAAGCTGAAGAGGGCAGACAAGCCGAAGGTCCTTAACCTTTTCGGCTATACCGGCGTGGCAAGCATTATAGCGGCCCAAGCGGGTGCCCTTGTTACCCATGTAGACTCGTCCAAGAGCACGGTTTTTTGGGCAAGTGACAACGCAAAGCGTTCAGCGCTAGGTGAGAAGGGAATTCGTTGGATGGTAGATGACGTACAGAAGTTTGTTAAGCGTGAGCTAAGGCGCGGCGCAACGTACGATCTCATTATCATGGACCCTCCTGTCTTTGGCCGTGGCGCAAAAGGCGAAGTCTGGCGCCTTGAGGAACACCTGGGTCCCTTGTTAACGGATATAGCAAGCCTTCTTTCACCAAACCCTATTGGGTTTTGCCTTAACTTTTACGCAACCTCACTTTACCCAGAGGCAGTTGCCCGTCTTACCCAAGAAGCACTTGGCGACAGGACTGGTGACCTAGGTCTGTACAGCTTGTGCCTAGGGGAAAGCGAGAGTGGAAAAGCTCTTCCTACAGGCTACTGCGTCCGGTCGGAATAACGGCAAGTTTTTGTCACTGGTTTGGTGGAATGAAGCGGTAGCGTAAGGCTACCGCTTCGGGTATCTACCAGGTCGACGGAGCGGTTTCATTTCTAACGAAACTGCTATGCGACGAAAACGTATTACGTACCGTGTTTTTCTAGCCCTACTTGCGGCTGCGCTCTGGCTTGGGTTCTTAGTTGAGGGGAGCCATGCTCTCTATACAGACCAGGTTCAACTCACTGGGAACAGTGTCGTGAGTGGTACTGCCAACCTCCTTATTAGCAACTCGCAAAACCCAAGCTCTAGCCTGTTTGAAAAGTCCAGAGCTGGTTTTACCAGTGACCTGAGCCCAGGAGAAAGCTTTGAGAAATTCTTTTTCCTCAAGAATGCTAGCGATGGCAACGTAGACTTTAAAATCTACATCACCACTGCAATCCCAGGGGGCAGTACCCCGTTGACCAGTGCCATATTCCTTTCCTTCGTAGAGGTAGACAGTGAGGGTAACCCCATTGGCCAAGAGTTTAGGACGTCGGTTTCAGCGGGCCAGAGCATGGTGCAAGACAGCGGCTTTGTGGTACCCAAGGGCTCTACGCACCGGTATCGTCTCGCTACCAGCCTCGATTCCACCTATGCCCAACAGGGTCAGGCGGGGCAGTACGATATCATCTTCACTGGTAACCAGGTCCTTAACTAAGTGCAATGGTTAACCGTTTAGTCACCCTTCTTTTCCTGGTTGGGGTAGTAATTACCCTTTTGACAGCTTTTCCAGTTCTTTCCCATAAAACCTATGTGGTGGTGTCGGGGAGTATGGGGAAAAATGTGCCAAAGGGCAGCCTTATCATTACACGTACGCAAAACGCGTACCGGGTTGGGGACATTGTTACCTTCCCCTTGCCGGGGAGTAGGCACGAAACGGTGACGCACAGGGTAGTCTCTGTCCGCCAGAGCAGTCGGGGTGAGTATTTGGAGACAAAGGGAGATGCAAACCCCAATGGCGACGGGTGGAAAATCCCTACAGAGGCGGTACTGGGCAGGGTAAGCCTTGTAATCCCGTATATCGGGCACGTGGCCTTTGCCCTCCAGTCCCTTCCCGGGTACCTTTTCTTTGCACTCGTGACCTTACTCTTCATTGTTCTTCCACTCATACGCGAGGCGGCACAGAGTTTCACTCATTTTTCTGAGGGTCGGTAATTACATCGACCCTCAGAATGAGGAAAGTACTTTAACCTGGAAAACGTAATTTTAATGCCATTTCTTATAATAGGTTGATGGTCGATCTATGTCACTTTTCCGATCCCTGCTAGCATGACGGCATGAAGATCTACACAAAAACAGGCGATGGGGGTGACACGGGCCTTTACGGTGGTGAGCGCCGGCCAAAAGATGACCCGCGCATTGTTGCTTACGGTGATGTAGACGAGCTTCAAGCGGTTTTGGGCCTTGCCCGGGCGTATGCCAATAAGAGACCGGACATTAGTGACGTGCTCTACGCCATCCAGCAGGACTGCTTTGTCATCTGTGCGGAACTTGCCCGTACGGAAACAAAAAAGGCCCGCAAGGACCCTGTACTGGGCTTGGAGCGGGTCGTTTGGCTGGAAGAGTCCATAGATGCCTTCGATGCCACCCTTCCGGTCCTTACGGCTTTTATCGTGCAAGGTGGCGCACTACTTGGCGCCCACTTGCATGTTGCCCGTACGGTGGGGAGAAGGGCAGAGCGTTCCGTAATAGGGTTAGCGCATACAGAAAACGTATCACAAGTAGTGCGCACCTACCTTAACCGGCTGTCCGACCTCTTGTTTGTATTAGCTCGCACGGCTAACCACCAAGATGGTTCCCCAGAAGAGGAGTTGCACGCAAGCTAGGGTTTCTTTGCAGGCGTGGCCGGGGTATCTGCGGTTGAGGCAAAGTTCCCGAATGTGGTGGCGAGCCGGATGATAAAGAAGGTGCCCATCATAACGATGATCCCGATAACGGCGTTAATAATGCCGGACCGGGCTAGCTTTGCTTTTTCTGCACTGCCTCCAGCGGTGATATAGGTGATGCCGCTCCAGAGGAGGTAGATGATTGCGAGTATCCCTCCAATCAGGAAAAGGAAGTCCACAATGTTTGTGGTCATTTTTTCAATAAGCGAAATGGCATTGGCACCACCAGAAGGATCAGGGGTTCCTTTAGGCTTAATGGAAATATCCGCAGCCTGGGCTATTGGAAGCAAGTAGTGGAGGAAACTCATAGCTTCAGTATACGAAGCGCTTTTTTTGAATACAAACATTCTTTCCCCAATTCTTTCCCCATGTGGAAAACAGTGTGGAAACAATAAACCGAACATAGGTTTGAAAAGGTATGATGATATCATACAAAAATACTTTAAACCTGGAGACTGAGTGTAATTTGGGTTACTACCCCTCCTTCGTGTGGCAAGCCCCAGCCCTCTCAGGGCCTTACAGGGCGCCAAAAAAGCACCTGTTTCCAGGTGCTTTTGTTTGTATCAGCTGCCGATTACCGACTAATCAAAGTAAAGGGTATGGTTCTTGGCACGCAACAGCTTCACTTCTTCAGCGCGGTGACGCATGTACCGGCCTAGGGAGTGGGTTTGGTATTGGGTAATAAGGTCTGCAACGTGTTCGCCCCCTAGAAGGTGGGGCAGAATGACGTAGTCGGCACCCTTGGCGTAGTAAGCGAGCGCATAGTCAATCTCATGAGCGGTCACAATGAGCTTAACCTTAGGGTTCTTTTTCTTGATCTGCTCGATGAGGAAGAGCGTTTCCTCGTGGTGAGGGATGGTGGAGACAACCATGGAGGCACGTTCCATGTGGATGGCATCAAAGATCTCATCGTCTTCCACATCGCCGTAAACACAGTCGATTCCTACTGAGCGGAGCTTACTGATTATCTCTGGGTTAAAGTCTACAACTACGGTGCGATGATGCAGCTGGTGGAGCTTCTTCAGGATGTGATACCCCATGCGGTGGTAGCCAAAGATAACGATGTGGTCAGTGAGGCGTTCCTCAATCTCTGCCGTGACATGCTCGTGGTGGTCATGGGAGTGCCGCTCCAAGGAGGTGAGAGGCTTGCGTAGGAGGCGGTACAAGGCGTTCCGGTGTCCAAACAGGATAGTTGAGAAGAAGACGGAAGCAACCATCGTGAAAGTGACGGCAGAGGATATCTCCGCCGATACCTGGCCTTGGCGCACACCGAGGGTAATAAGGATAAGGGAGAACTCGGAAATTTGGCTCTGGGTGACTGCGGTAAGGAAGGCGGTGCGGCTGCGGTACTTGTTGGCGGTCAGGGTAAGGAAGCTGATAACTGGCTTCACGAGGACTGCCAAGATGGTGAGGCCAATGGTGAGGAGGGCATATTGCCCAACTGGCAGCACCAAATGCGCCCCTAGCCCTACAAAGAAGAGGATGAGGAAGAAGTCGCGCAGGCTTCGGAGGCGGGTAATAATTTCCAGGCTGTAGGGCAGTGCGGCCAGGCTGATACCTGCCAGGAAGGCGCCAATCTCGATAGGGAAATCGAACTTCTCCATAGTAATGGCAAAGAGGAAGCACCAGGCAATGCTGCTTACAAACAGGATCTCAGAAGACTTGGCCAGCTTTGCAAAGAGGAGAGGGAAGATGTACTGGGACATCGTCCAGATAAGCGTAAGCATGGCAGCGGTCTTCACTAGGAGAAGGAAGATTTGCTGGCCCAAGTCCAAGGCGGAAGCCCCTGAGAGGCCCGAGATGAGCACTAGGGCAATAATGGCGATGATGTCTTCAACGAGAAGGATACCAATAGCTAGGCGACCGTGGAGTGAGTTAAGGTCGCGGGCTTCGCTGAGGAACTTGATGACAACCACGGTTGAAGCAAAGCTCAGTGCCGCCCCCAGGTAAACACCGGTGAGGAAGCTTTGATGGGTGAGCATCGCCAATACCATACCTGCGGCAAAGTAGCCTATGGCCTGGGTGACAGCTAGGAAAGAAGCCGCCTTGAAGACGTTCTTGGCCTTTACCCAGTCCAGTTCCAAGCCAACGAGGAACAAAAGGAAAGCAATGCCGATCTGGGTAAGGGTTTCCAGGAGTTCACCACCACTCTTGATGTAGTTGAAACCAAGTGGGCCTAGGACAAGTCCGGTGGCGATGTACCCAATGAGTGGGGGAAGACGAAAAAGTCGCACCAGAACAGCCAGTGCGGCAGCCAAAATGAGAATGCCCCCAATCTCAGTAAAGTAGTGATTCACCCCTTTAGTATATAAGAAAAACACCTGAATTTCCGGTATTTGGAAATGGGCGCTACTGAGTGAAGGGGTTTGTCTTCTTAGCGCAATGTTTGTGGCTTTGGTAAGCCACAAATGCATCACCCGCTATAGATTTCCAGGTTT
The DNA here is from genome assembly GCA_035460805.1 of Verrucomicrobiia bacterium. Taxonomy (NCBI): domain Bacteria; kingdom Pseudomonadati; phylum Verrucomicrobiota; class Verrucomicrobiia; species Verrucomicrobiia bacterium. The sequence continues at coordinate 28,040 of DATHWI010000103.1, forward strand.
AGCACATTGACAATTGACCGGTTTGGACGTATACTAATTTAATTTCCAAAACAAAAAGTTGTGGAAATACAAAACAAATACAAAAACAAAAATCATGACCTTCGTTGGTCTTGGCGAAATCCACCGCCGCATCCTGCCATTCACGTTGAGCATCCGTCTCATTACCCTGACGACTGCCCCGTCTTTGGTTAGTTTTGTGCAGATCGGTACCGCCCACGCCATGCCTGCCAACGGGGGACTAGTTGTTGCGGAGCGTTTTGCGGTCAACGACCTGCTCCAGGCTACCAATCAGGAACGCCGTGCTGCAGGCCTTAACGAGCTTGCGGTAAACCCCCTCCTCAATGCCGCTGCTGCCCGCAAGGTGGTTGATATGCGTGAAAAGGGGTATTGGGACCATTACCGCCCAAGTGATAACAAGGCTCCTTGGGACTTCATTAAGGAGGCTGGATATACCTATAAGGTTGCAGGTGAGAACCTTGCCCGTGGTTTCCGTACGGTTAATGGCATTACCAAAGCTTGGATGGAAAGCCCATCCCACCGTGCCAACCTACTTTCCCCAGATTACACCGAGGTTGGTTTTGCCGACGCTGAGATTATCAATGAAGATGGTGAGCGCGTTATGCTTACGGTTCAAATGTTTGGCGGGAAATAATTGGACAGGACTAGGTGAGCCCTTGAGGGCTCTTTTTTTGTATCCAACGGTGCATTAAGAACTGCTACACCCTGAGAGACTGCGTTTTGCGCATAATTGACGCGCAAAGCCGATCATTTCTCAAAGTGTGACAGTTCTTATGGGGTGGTATAATGTGCAGGTATGTTCCGGCGTCTCTTAACTTGGCTCCAGGGATCTTTCAGCTACATCTGGCTAGTGGCTTTAGCTGTGTATTTTTCCGTGCTTGCTGGGCAAGCTATTTACCGTAATTACCAGGCACAGCAGGATAGCAAAGCCTTGCGGGCTGAGTTAGCACAGGCCAAACAGGAACGGGAACGGCTAGAGGCGCTGGTGGTTTACTATAAGACCGATGCCTTCCGGGAGAAAGAACTCCGCCGTAGTCTCTTGCTGCGCATGCCTGACGAAAAAGTGTACGCTCTCCCTGAATCGGCAATAGGGAAGAAGGCTGAAGAGGCGGAAGTCGCTTTGCGTGAACAGTCTGACCCTCGCACCAGCCTCCCTACGTGGAGACAGTGGTTTGACTACCTTTTAGGGCGCAGCACTCGCGCCTAGCTTAACCTGGAAACCGGCTCCTAGACCTTGACATAAGGGCCTTTTTATGGTATAGTCCCGGCAATGATTGTTAGTTTGAAAACCCGCCTAATCGCAGTTCTCGCAGTACTCGGCATCTTCGCTTCCTTCGCTTCGGCGCAGGAGGACATCGATGTCCAGGAAAGCGCGAGAGCTAACTCGCGCCTCAACAAGTCCCAGTCTGGAGCTCGTCCTTCGGACCTGAGGTCGGCGCTTGCCGCCGGCATCTATTTCATGACCTGGCTTCCACCGTCGACTACGTTAACGTATGATTTTGACGGATACTACGAGCAGGAGACGGTCCCCTCGGAGTTAGCGAGGATCTTCAAAGAAGAGATTGCCTCTGCAGCGACCAAGATCAAGTTGCCCCACCATAAGGGGACGACTGCTGCTCGCCTCGAAGCGTTGGCGGCCTTTGGGCTACCTGCTGACCTCGTGCTCGTCACTGACGACTCAAGGGTTGCTGATCCCGGCCTCATTGGCACGGTAAACTTCCAGCTCACCCTTGATACGGGCGCGCGGGGAGGTACCATCTCCGGCCGTGGTGTCCAGATTGGACTCGGCGACAGCAAGGTGGTCCTGAAGCTTTCCGGCTCAGTAGACTGCTTTGGCTGGGACCGGATCAGCGTCGCATCTTCTACCCCGAAAGAGCGCACCGTCCCCATGACACTCGGCAAGGACGTGGAGCTTGAGGTCAACGACGAGCGTAACATTCTGCGCTTCCTCAATGTAGGGAGCGTCGGTGGAAGCTATTCGGAAAGAAGCCGGCCGAGTATTCCCGGAAATATCCGGAAGATCATTCGTGAGATGGCGAACGAGATCGTAGCCGACCTGGCTGCCCAACTGAAATAGTCGGGCCAAGGCGGTGGCATTAAAGAGGACCAGCAATCGCTGGTCCTCTTCTTTTTGTCCAAACTTTTTACTGTCCCAGTCCGCCGCCTGTTGTACTTTGCGTAGTAGTCGTAGTACCTGTCACACCTTTGTCAAAGAAGCCGCGGGTAGAGGTTGCGATACGGATAATGAAGAAGGCAGCCATGATCACTACGATACCGATAACGGCGTTGATGATACCTTGGCGTGCAGCCTTTACCTTGTCAGCGTTACCACCGGCAGTGATGTACTGAATACCGCTCCAGAGGAGGTAGATAACTGCAAGGATACCCGCAAGGAGGAAGATGATATCGATAACCCGCGTTGCAAGGGTGGTAAGGGTTGTCTCAGGCGTGGAACCACCATCCAGATTTTGTTTTGGCTTAGGGAGCGAGAACGGGGAAGCCGCGTGGGCAATCACCGGGGTGCCAACGGCTGCGCCAATTGCCACTACGGCGTACAGGAACTTTAACTTTTGAAACATATACCTCCTAGGTTGTAAGCGATGTGATAAGTCCATTGTAGGTTTCAGGCTTTTCTCCTGTCAAATCAGGAGGCCTGTCCAGCGGCAAATCCAGCCAGTCTTGTGATCAAGTTTATCACCGTGTAGGTGGCTACAAGGAGGATAATAGCGATCACAATGTTGGTGATGCGGCGACGGGCAGTTTTCACTGCATCGGCGTTTCCGTAAGCCTGGATATACTGAATGCCCGCCACTAACAGGAAAATGATAGCGAGAGAGGTAATGGCGGCAAAGAAAATATCCAACCCGTTGGAAAGGGTCTTGTCCAAGGTGCAGTTGACTAGGTCCACGCCCGTGCTTGTGTTGGTTTGGCAGGTCGGGGACTGCGTAACCCTCTTGGTGAGGTCGGGTATGACAGCCGGCATCAGGGGAAGTGAGGCGGCAGATTTTCGAATCCAGTGTTTGAGGTGTTCCATCATATTATCCTTTCACCTCTACGGGCAGGCCAATCTTCAGAGGGTCTTCGTTACTCACCACGTTCACGGCACTGTACACGATGACCTTGGCCAAGAAGACCAGCCCAAGGCCCATGAAAGTGCCAATAAGTATGCCCTTGGCAGTCTTTAGGTTACCCTCGTTGGCAAAGCCAGAAATATAGAGGATGCCAGCGTACATGGTAAGGAGGATGGCCAGTGCGGTGGCAAACCAGTTCAGGATGGCCAGGATTTTGTAACCAAACCAGTAAAGGACATCGCGAGTCCAAAAGCCTTGGCTGCACACCGTTTCAATATCTGTTGTCCCATCTTCTTTTACGCCACGTATGCCATCGGGAATAATGGGGAAGAGGACGACGTCTTTGGCGTATGTCCCATCACCCTGCCGTTTAAAAGCCTTGCTTACGGCTTCTTTGGTACAGGGATTGTTAACGGCAGCCCCGCCTTCTGCCCGCAGGACGCGGGTTTTTTCTGCAGCTTCTTCACCTGCCGCAATGGAACGGGAGAGCGCCCCTCCGGTTGTCCGAGGCCCACTTTCAGGGGAAAGCTGGCTGCTTTGCAGGGTAAGCAACCCACCTGCCGCCATCACGGGCAATACAAGCAGGGCAAACCATGCCGGCTTGGCGCGGCGCTGTACGCGAGGCGTTGCGTGAGTGGGGATGATTTTTCCTAAGAAAGTGCGGCTCATCAGTTGAAAATATTGGCCACGAAGTTAAAGAGAATCACGCTGAACACCAGGAGAAAAATGCCACCCGCAATGTTGACGATGTTTTTCTTGGTCGTTTTGAACGCATCAGGGTTGCCGCTATTGGCAATGAGCAGGTAGACCGAGTAAACAATCCCTACAAATGCCAGGGGATACGCAATGGCGGACATGATGTCGGCCAGGCGGTTGGCTAGTGCAGGTAGTAAACTGTTTGGATCACTCCCCTTTGGTGTTATTTCACCAAGAGGCAAGTTAATGAGCCCCGCGGCAGCGAGACGGGGGAGGTTATGGAGATACTCTGTAAGCCTCTTATTCATCTGGCTGGGCCAAGAGAACGTTAATCTTTTCCGAACCACTGTCCAAAGCCTGGGCAGGCGTGAGCCCATTTTGGGAAACATCAACGATCATCTGCCGGAAGGCAGCGTCAAACAGTTCGCGGTCTTTCTTATAGACTGCCTTCCCGTTGAGGATCTGTTTGTTAGGAAACTCTTCAGGGTCTTCTGCGAGCGTGGCAAGGTATGGGCTTGAAAGGCCTGCCTCTGAAGCAAGCGAATCAGCGTACGCTGCTTCAAGCCGCAGGAAGTTGAGTGCAAGCTGTGGGTTGTCTGCAATACGTGGGATGGTTTCTGTCCAGAAACGGATCAGGTTAACCTGTGGCTGAAGCGGGGCAGTGCTAATTTGCGGCACTGGGGCAACTTCAAACTCCATCCGCGGGTACTTTGTGCGGAGCTGCTTTTCAAAATCAGTGAACCCAATCACCATCGCAACCTTTCCCTGTCCAAAAGCATCAAGGGCCTGAGGCATGGACGGGTTCCAGGTGTAGGTTGACTTGCTTGGGTTGGAGAAGGAAGTGAGGAAATCCAAGGCATTTTCACCTGGGCGGACTGACACGCCTGCGGGAGTGGTCTTGGGGATGTGGAAGAGTGCGCGGGTGTGGTCCGTAGAAACAATCTGGCCATCGTTTTGCATAATGAGCAGCTGAAGGACGTCCGCAGTGTTTGGGGAGTTGTCTGCCGTGCCTAAGGCAATGGCTGAACGCGTAATGGTTGCCCCGTCCCGACGGGTAATGTACTTGCTCTGTTCAACTAGGGCAGCCCAAGTCCGAGGGGACCCACTTAAGAGGTTCTGTACGGGTTGCAGCTGCTCGTCGCTTGGGTCTTCACCGAGGGACGCTTCGTATTCCCCATAGGCGTTCCCAAAGATTTCTGGGTTGTAGTAAAGCCGGAGCGTATCTACGCCAGTGGGAAGGCCGTACACATGGCCATCAATGGTAATTGATTCAGCAATACCGGCAGGATAAATTTTCTTTACCCAATCAACTGGTTTATATGGCCCACCTTCAGCGTCTTTTGTAGCTTCTTGGAAGAAGGTGTCACCCAGCCAGCCTAAGCGGGCTTTGTGATCGCCAAGCCAATCGTTAGGGATGCTCCAAATGTCTGGCCCTTGGCGCGCGCTCAGGGACTTGAGTGCAGCCAGTTCATAACCAGCAAGGCTCTTCTTTTTGTAGGAAAAGTCAGCGCCCTTATTCGCCTCAAGGAAGTCTGTCTTGATATCTGCAATGACATCTTCATTCTGATCTACCCGCCAAACCCTGAGCTGAGGTGCTTTTGTAGCAGCACCGTTGTTGGAGCCACATGCGGTAGCCATGAGTCCCACCAAAACGAGAACGCCCAAGAGACCTGTAAGCCGAACGGCGTCTCGGAATGATTGAGAGCGGTGCATGATATGCCCTTTAGAGATTGAGGTTTTTGAGGTAGTTGCGGAATTCTTCACCAATGTCTTCACGTTTCAACCCGAATTCGGTTACGGCCTTGAGGTAGTCCATCTTGTTGCCGCAGTCGTAGTAGTTGAGGTGGCCGCCGTTAACAGCAACAACCTGGCGTTGGCGGGCAAGTTGGTGGATGGCGTCTGTCATCCAAATTTCACCACCCTTGCCTGGCTGGAGGTTCTCTAGGAGCGGGAAGATGTCTGGAGTGAGCACGTACCCAATGAACGTGGCCTGGTCCACCATGTGGGCGTGTGCCTGGCCTGGCTTTTCAATGAAGTCAGTAACAGTCCACGTTTTGTCATCCAGCTGTTCCCCGGTCTTCACGTACCCGTACTTGTCATAGTCGGTGGGGTTGGAGCGTTCCAGGGTGAGAAGGGTAGGTGCTTGGTACTTGTGGTAGGTATCACGGAGAAGCTCAAGGCGGGACGGACTGCCCTGCCAAATGTCGTCACCTGAAACCACCATGAACGGCTCATCGTTAATGAGCTCTTTTACCTGGAGAAGGGCATGGCCCGTGCCAAGCTGTTCCTTTTGGCGGACATAAATGAACTTGGCGATATCAGAAATATCACGGATAAGTTTCTTTTCGGCGGTCTTACCCTTTCCGTCCAGAAGGTACTCAAGCTCAAGGTTGTAATCGAAGTAGTCCTCAATGGCGCGCTTGCTGTAACCAGTAATGAGGATCACTTCCTCAATGCCAGCGGCGACTGCCTCTTCCACAATGTATTGGATAACCGGCCGGTCGATGATCGGCAGCATTTCCTTGGGGATGGACTTTGTGAACGGCAAAAAACGTGTGCCGTAACCGGCCACGGGGATAACAATTTTCTTAATCTTGTCTGTCATAAACGGGGTGCGTCGCTAGCCCACTTGGACCGAGATGGTGTGTGTCCGGGCCTTAGCTGCTTTAGGGATACTAATAGTAAGGATGCCATCCACCAAACGGGCCTGAGCTTTGTCGGAATCTACAGCGATAGGGAGCTGGTAGGTGCGGGAAAAAGAACCCCAGTAACATTCTTGGACAAGGTACCCCTCTACAGTCTCATTCTGGTGATCGTGCCGTTCGCCCTTAATGCTTACCTGTTCGTCGGTGATGCTTACTTCAAGGTCTTCTTGGCGGACGCCAGCAATAGGCGCCTTTATGACAATATTGTCAGGCGTCTGATATACATCGATTGCCAGCTGACCTTCCATCTCTTCCATCCAGTCAGCAGGATCTACCATGGGTTCTTCATTGAGGGTGCTCATCCTCCTCCTTTGTCGGTTGGATTGCTTCTGTTCCAGTATGGGGGATGAGGGTACTCTCGTGCAACCGTAGACATGCTAAGGTAAGGGGTATGAAACGTCATTTTTCACCTCCCTTTGACCGCCCCGTTGTCCGGTGGCTCACCCTTCTCTTGGGGCTTGGTCTTTTGGTGGGTATATTTGCCCGTGTGTTCTGGTTGTCCTACCCAGGCGTACGGGTTTTTGACGAGGTCTACTTCCCGGTCTTTGCCCAGCAGTACCTGAACCATGTGGATGTTTTTGATGTGCATCCGCCCTTAGGCAAGTTCATCATTGCTGGTGGCATCCTTTTGTTTGGTGACACGGGGGTTGGCTGGCGGATTATGCCACTTCTCTTTGGGTTGCTTAGTATTTGGTTGGTTTCCGCGCTTTGGTATGCGTTGACCAAGGACCGGCTCGCTTCTGCCCTCATTGCTTTCCTCATAGCGACAGACGGGATATTCATTGCCTACTCAAGGACAGGTCTCATGGATGGGATTCTGTTCTTTTTTATGTTTGCCACGCTGCTGGCGATGGTGCGGAACAAAAGAGAGATGCCCATGTTGGGCGTGGCTACCCTTCTGGGGTTAACCTTGTCGGTGAAGTGGGTAGGGTTGGCGGTAATCGTCCCCTTAGCGTACCTGGCGTACAAGAAGGAGAAATTCAACGAATTCCTTATCTCACTGTGGTTGTCATTTGCGGTCTACTTAGTGGTAGTGGGATTAGGTGAATGGGTAGACAGGGTACCTGACTTGCTACAGGGGATATACGATTGGAACCTTCAAGCTGCCCGGTATCACGCCGCCCTTACGGATACGCATCCCTATGCTTCCCCTTGGTGGAGTTGGCCCATCCTTTCCCGTCCAGTCCTGCTTATTTACGATGCTGCTCCCGATGGGGCTGTCCAGCTTATGACAACGCTGGGCAACCCGTTGGTATGGTGGTCAAGCTCGCTGGCGGTAGTGGGGAGTATTGTGCACTTAGCGTACGAGCGGGTAGTCCGAAAAGTAAAAATTAGCGGACATCCGCTGATGATGCCACTCCTCGGTTGGGCAGCAGCCTTCTTGCCGTGGGCGCTTGTCCACCGTGTGGTCTTTTTGTACCACTATGTACCGGCGTATGGCTTTGCCCTTATTATCCTGGCGTACTGGCTGGCCAAGTTTTTCCGTCGCGACCCATGGACGGTGCTGGCACTGTGCGGCCTCTACCTTATTGCATCAATGTACTTCATGCCGTTTGCGGTGGGGTGGTGGCAACTTTCTGCTGAGGCCCTTAAGCAGCACGTCTGGATACATCACTGGATCTACTAAATGCTCACCTGGTTCCTGGATTCCTTTTTCCCCCGCCTCTGCGTGGGATGCGGGAAGGAGGGATCATGGGTTTGTCACAGTTGTAGGGATTGGGACAGGGAAGGGTGGCCACGAGAAGCTTCTCCCGGTGTAACAGCCTTTGCACCCTTTAGGGAAAAGGTGGTGCGCGAAGGCATTCATGGCTTGAAGTACCACGGCCTCCATGAGGTGGCAGAAGATTTGGTTTCGATGGCTTGGCCCGCAGGTTTCTCCTGGGGTGAAGAGGCTGTGTTGGTGCCCGTTCCAACATCCTTAGGCAATAAGAAAAAGCGCGGGTATAACCAGGCAGAACTTATTGCCCGTGCTATTGCGCGCCGATTAAGCTGGTCCGTAGATACTTCCCTGTTGGTGAAGACGGCTAAGGGGACGCTGGTGGGGAAGGATAGGAATGAGCGGCTTAGGGGCGCTGGGTATGTCCTAAGGAAAGGTGCAGTGGTACCAGAAAGGCGCCTCATTTTGGTTGATGACTTATGTACAACTGGGAGTACTTTGGCGGCGTGTCGCGAAGCGTTGGGAAGGGAAGCGGAGGCGGTTACAGTTGCTTTTGAGAACTACCCTTAGGCAGGGAGACGATTGGTGAACTCTACCGTATCGCCAGTTTCTCCCACAGAGATACTCGCGATAGATCCGCACTCACACGCAAATTCACTACGAGCAGCCGGCCCTTTGCTCGAAGCATACGCAAGCATTAAACGGATCGGTGCATTATGCGCTACCACTATGATGGTCCCATTCCCTTCCAATGCCTGCTTGCGGATGTCCTCATAAACGTCTGTGATCCTGGCCCAGGTTGACTCAATGGATTCTACCCCACGGGTATCCGCCTCTTCAGGGCTGAGTAGGCTTGTTGCATCTACGCCACCCTCAACCACCCTTGGAGTGCCCTCAAGGTCGCCATGGTCACGTTCGCGAAGCCTGACATCTTCGGTGATGTTTGTTGTGTGGGTATGCCGGGCAATGACTTCGGCTGTGTACCTGGTGCGTTGCATGCCACTATGCCAAATGGCGTAGGGATGCGTGTCTGCTAGGTAGGCTCCGTTCCGTTCCGCCTGTTTTTCACCATCAGTGTTCAAGATAATATCACTACTGCCGAGGCGGAGGTCTTTGACGTTCCACTCGGTGAGGCCGTGGCGGACAAGGATAATCTTGGAGTCTTGCATGTAATTAGGGTAACAGATTGTACTTGGCAGGAATCGTACTCACTCCCTTCCGCTGTTCTAGCGCATGAGAATTAGTGTTAGGAGGTGCTTCTAGGGGATTGACAAATTGCCCTATTTATGGTATAGTTTCGCCGTACTTTAAGAGATAGATTTGATTACAACTTTAGTATCCGAACCACTCGCACCTGTTCAGCAAGAAATTGGCCACCCACGACATCGACATGTTGTCAGCGCCTTTTCCTTGGAACCTTCTACCTTTCTGCAGCCGGTCGCGATCATCGTGGTACCCGCAGTTGCATCTTTTTCTGCAAGTGATAAGTACGCCTACGGCACCAAGAACGGTGTCAAAATCGGTTTCATGAGCGATGAGTTCATCGAAGGCTTTCAAGGGAAGGTTGAAGAGAATGTCCCCGCACATGCGCTCCGCGCGTCTCGACTTAGAAAGATGGACCAAAATCAATCCGCACTGAAGGAAGCGGGCGGCGAGGAGGCTAATGAAACTTTCCTTGCCTCAGTGTGGGATTTGCTAGAGCGTCACGCTGCGGGCTTAAGCACTGGCTTAGACCTGAGCGGCAATGACAATATCTTTCAGATCAGAGATGTGTCGGGCACGATCCGTGAGGTTCGGCTCTACTCATTAGGTCGTCAAGGCTGGAGCATTGCAACCAGCCGGCGACCTCACCTCTTTGCAAGAAGCTCCGGCTCTTGCTTCTTCACTCGCTACTTCTGATTCACAAACTCCCTCCGATTATCTCGGAGGGTTTTTTATTCCCACCCTAAAGACACCTTCTCATTTCATTCCACTAAAGCACCAAAGAAAAAAGAGACTCAAGGGTCTCTTTTTTCTTTGGTGCGCTTGGCAGGAATCGGACCTGCGACCTTCTGGACCGCAACCAGACGCTCTATCCACTGAGCTACAAGCGCGAACGAGGAACAGTCGAGCAAGCTAGCTTGCAGAGACTGGATCCGAGTGAGCGTATTGCGTTACGCAGTAACGCAAGCGCGACGCTGCAAACAATTGGATCCGAGTGCGTGCGTTACGCAGTAACGCAAGCGCGACTCTTACAAGCAGCGCGAACTCTTACCGGCAAAATAAACATCGACACGAGGAATACTCAGGAACTATAGCCTAAACCTGGTATTCTGGCAATGATTTGCTATAACAGAAGAGAAGAGTTCGCTCTATCCCAGTTTTTGGAGGTTCCTCGCCTTTCCTTGAAACAAAAAAATCCAGACGCGCCACAATCGGGTACTTTAGGGGTCCCAGACCCTCATGATGCCCCGACATATGGGTAGTCAAATCATAGGAGCGCCCAGCGGGGCGCTCTTTTTCTTTTGTCTGGGAAAGCCTCGCGTTCACTGCTAGAGTGGGTTTTGAACTTACTTTTTCACATGAAACTACTCATTACGGGCGGTACAGGTTTTATTGGGGGTGCGTTTATTCGCATGTGGCATCGGGAACATCCAGATGACACTATTGTGAACCTGGATTTGTTGACGTACGCAGCAAACCCCAAGGCCTTGGCCGACGTTGAGAAAAGTGACAAGTATACCTTTATCCACGGAGATATTGCCGATCCCGTAGCGGTAAAGAAGGCGATGGAAGGCGCGGACTGGGTTGTCCACTTTGCTGCCGAAACCCATGTTGACCGCTCCATTACAGGTCCGGCCGCTTTTGTCCGTACGAATATTTTGGGTACGCACACTCTTTTGGAAGCAGCCCGGGACGCAGGAGTGAAGCGTTTCCATCACATTAGTACGGATGAGGTATTTGGTGAGTTGGAGCTCACCAGCACGGACAAGTTTTCAGAAACGACCCCGTACCATCCCCATAGTCCGTATTCTGCCAGCAAGGCAGGGGCCGACCACTTGGTGCGGGCATATTTCCGTACGTTTGGCCTGCCAGTGACCATTTCCAACTGCACGAACAACTACGGCCCGTGGCAGCATCCCGAGAAGCTTATCCCTCATATGGTTGGGAAAGCGCTTGATGACGAAAAGCTGCCTGTGTATGGCAAAGGGGAGAATGTTCGGGACTGGATCCACGTTGAAGACCACTGCCGCGGCATAGCGCTTATCCTGGAAAAAGGAAAAGTGGGTGAGACGTACTGCCTAGGTGGCGACGCAGAGCGTACCAACCTGCAGATTGTGAAGGAGATACTTGGGCTTACCGGTAAGGATGAGTCCTTGATCTCCTTTGTAGAAGACCGGGCTGGCCATGACCTTCGCTATGCCATCGATTCTTCAAAGGCAGTGCGGGAATTGGGTTGGGAGCGCCGTCATACCTTTGAAACGGGCCTCGGGGAAACAGTTCAGTGGTATATGGATCACCCAGAGGTATACGCATGAAAGGCATCCTCTTAGCGGGCGGATCTGGTACCCGCCTCTATCCTGCCACCCAAGTTATTTCCAAGCAGCTTCTTCCTGTGGGCGACAAGCCGATGGTGTACTACCCGCTTTCCGTACTGCTTCAGGCAGGCATCCAAGAGGTGTTGGTCATTTCTACGCCACGCGACTTACCTACCTACCAAGAGCTTCTAGGTGACGGTTCACAGTTTGGCATGCGGTTGGAGTATAAGGAACAGCCGAAGCCGGAGGGACTGGCACAGGCCTACCTGTTGGCGGAAGAGTTTTTGGCAGGTGGGCCATCCTGCCTTATCCTTGGCGACAACGTCTTTTACGGCGATGGCCTAGAGGAAGAAGTCCAAGAGGCGGCCAAGCTGGAAAAGGGCGGCGTTATCTTTGGCTACCGCGTCAGTGACCCTGAGCGCTACGGCGTGGTGGAATTTGATGACAAAGGGAACGTGCTCTCAATTGAGGAGAAGCCAAAACATCCCAAGTCTCACTTTGCCCTGGTTGGGATCTACTTCTTCGATGGGCGTGCCGTGCAGGCGGCCAAAGAGGCAAAGCCTTCGGCGCGCGGGGAGCTGGAGATTACAGAAATCCAGAACTGGTACTTGCGCGAGGGAACCTTGGCGGTACGCCGTTTGGACCGGGGTATTGCTTGGTTGGACACCGGGACCTATGAGTCCTGGCTGGATGCTTCAAACTTCATTATGACCATACAAAAGCGGCAAGGACTCCAGGTGGGCTGCCTGGAAGAAATTGCCTACAAAAAGGGCTTCATTACGGCCGGTCAGGTTAAGGAGCAGGGAGAGAAGATCAGCAAGACGGCTTACGGCGAGTACTTGTTAGACCTGGCAAGCGGCAAGTTGGATATTTGACGGATGAGCACCCCCTTGGTACAACACACAGATGTGGAGACACGAGGAGGATTTGGCATCGAACATCAATTTGGAACTTCAATAGCAGAAGGGATTGCTACCTTAAGCAAAAAGACTGAGACGCCGCACCATGCGCCCGTTGCCCGGAACATCTTGCTCATCGCAGGGGTGAACGGCGCTGGGAAGGGGGAGATTGAACATCTTTTTCCGCCCGAATTAGTGCACGGGATGTCGGCGGCGTATATCCCCGAGGTCTGCACCTGGTGGAATTACCTTACGGTTGAGCAGCAGCGGGTATTTGCCGGTGCCCGCATTGACGAGGGAGACAGGCACCTTTTTGTGGGTGTGGTCCTTTCGCCGGAAATGATGCTGCCCAGGCCGGACGACTCTGATGAGGTGAAGCTCCGTGCGTACACCTTAAAGAGCAAGTTTGCCAAGATCATCACGCTCTACATGCAGTGGGCCCGTGACCCTGAGCACGGTGGGCATACCCATGCGGTGATTGACCGGGTCTTCCGGTCCATCAATACCCGCAATGGGGTGATATCCGGAGTCAGGACGCTTTCGGACTTCGAATACCCGTTCTGCCACCTGGGTCCCTACGTTAACGTGAAGATGGTCTACATTGACGCCGAAATACGGCGGAAAGATGACATCCGGGCGGAGACGGAGCGTGACTTGCTCAAGGTCTGGCGGGTGTTCCGGCACCATTTCCCAGACAAGTTCATTGTGGTCGATAACAACGGCAGCAAAGAAGAGTACTTGGCGCAGGTGCAAGAAGTTGCGCCGCAGCTACGTGCTTTCCTGGAACTCGACTAAATTACGAAGGCCTCCCTGTGGGGGCCTTCTTTCGTTATGATCAAGGTATGACACCTCTTCGTGCGCGCATACTTTTAGCGGCAACCATTTTTACTGCCTCCACCATGGTGGTGGGGAGTCCAGCCGTGGGACGGTCCCATCCTTTTGCCTTTAAGCGAGTAGAAATTGCTTCGCTGGATGCCCAGTACCCCGTTACGGATGCCACGCCCACACCAGAACCCTCCCTTTCGCCTGAGGTGACGGCTTCACCTGCTGAAGCTGAACCCTCTGCCACGCCCACTCCTACAACCGCGCCAAAGGCATCCAGTTCGCCGGTAAGTACCCCAACACCGCAGCCGCAAGACTGCGTGGTAGTGAAAGTGGAAACATTGTCTGATAAGACACTAGCAGAACTGACTGCGCAAACTGTCCGGCATGTTGAAACATACCGTGCCACATACTATGACATTTACGGTTTCACCCGGCAGCAGATAGTGGATCAGATGAACCGCTGTGGCCCAGACTACAGAGGGCAAAGTAACAAAGGCCTGACGCTTATTTCAATGCAGTATGGTTACTGGCTGACCTCCTCAAATGGGCAATGTGCTGTGGACAGGTATGTGACGCATCGGAATGTGGATATTTTTTATCCCCGATGGAATGACGGGCCCTCCTCCTCGCAGGACCTTAGAACTCGTTGGACAAATTATGACAAATCCATGGTTGTCCATGAGGAGGGTCACCGCGCGCACGGGGCTCAAACAGCCCAGAAAGTAACAGACTACTTTGATGCCCTGCCTTCGTATGCATCGTGTTCTGACGTGAGTGCAAGAGTGGAGGTTGATGTCCCTGCCATTATTAACTCAATGGACATCATGGGGCAGCAGTATGATGCACAAACGGGAAGCGGGAATACGCAGCTCATTTATCCAAACGTGTTGTCGGACTAGCGTGGTGGCAATGGAACCACATCCAGGGATCTACGAAACCTACTGGTACTACGCGGCAGAGCGCCAGCGTATCTTTTTTGCGCGTTTGAACGGGGAAGCGCCGCCTTATACGGACGACCTCATACTGCAGGAGTACAAATTCTGTAACACCTACCGTGCTTGCGACCGTGTGTCACAATTCCTCATCAAAGACGTCATTTATTCGGGAACCTTTAAGCCGGAAGACATGCTGTTCCGCATCCTTCTCTTCCGGCTCCTTAACCGCATTGAAACCTGGCGGGATTTAGAGGCGGAGGTGGGTAGTATTTCCTTGGCCACCTTTACCCCTGGCCGGTACAGTGAGGCGCTGGAAAAGCTGAAAGGGAAGGGCCCCATCTACGGGAATGCCTTTATCCTCTGTGCCAATAAGGCTTTTGGGTTTGATGAAAAACATAAGAACCATTTAGCCCTGCTGGAATATATCTTTCGAGAGAGTGATGTGGCCCAGAAGCTGTTGAGTGCCCCTTCTTTGGAGGAGCTGTTTCTGGAGCTCCGAAAGCTGCCACTTCTTGGTAACTTTATGGCCTACCAAATGGCTATCGACCTCAACTATTCAGAGCTGTTTGATTTTAGTGAGAACGATTTTACCGTGCCAGGGCCAGGTGCAGTCCGTGGGATTAAGAAGTGCTTCACCAGTATTGGTGACCACTCTCCTGCAGAAGTCATTATGTGGATGGTT
>DATHWI010000104.1 GCA_035460805.1 Verrucomicrobiia bacterium
CCAAACACTGACATACAGTGTTACACTGTTTTACAGTGTACAAATAACGATCATCTATGGGCCAAATTACTATTACCCTCCCCGACCAACTCGAGATGGAGACCCGGTATGCGGCGGAGCGTAGCCATGCAACTGTAAGTGACTATGTAAGAGATGCCCTCCGTAATCAATTGAAATCCGGACAGCATTTACCGTTTTGGGACCGAGCACTATTAACTCGCATTCTTCAGATCCACGAAGCTGTAACTAAGCAAGACAGCTCGGACACAGTTGAAGCTTTACAGGATGGATACACCATATCTTACAAGACGGGCTTTCAAGATATACGACGCGACGAAGTGTCAGAGTCAGTCACTGACTTTGTGCGCCGCGTTTTAGATATGCACAGTTTTCTTCAGGCATCCGCAGATAAGATTGGAGATTCCGAACTTTTGAAGCGAGTCACCTTTGAAGGATTCGACGGCAATAACGAGCACGAGTATTTGGGTTACACCCACTTCCTGGATAAGCGGCGGCAATGGGCTTATGTTCGCGGGATGAATCCTTGTCGTAACTCTCACGCCTCAATGGTGCATATATACACGCGCATGCTTGAAAAGTGGGAAGCAATGCTACCGAGTCTGGGCTTCGAAGCAAATTCGCTGTCTCGAGAACAAATTGAAGTCGTCCTTGATGCACGACGGCATCCATCAAATCAGTAAGCGGACTTAAGGAGTTCCTATGGCCACACAAAGTGACCCACAAACTACTTTCGCGCATATTACCGGAGATTTCCGAAGCGCGTGGGATGCACTTTCAAAAGATGATAAAGCAACGAACAGGGGCAACTTTATGTTCGCGCTCCAGGCAATGATTCTGCTGGAGTGGATAATGCGACTATGCTCTACTGATACAAATGCCAGGGACAGATTCTTAGGTGAACTAAATAAAATAGACTCACGATACTTTACTCGCCTTCCAGCTCCTGGTAAGGAAATAGATCGCGAGTTGAATCCTCCTAGAGACCATGAGTGGCACTTGATCTGGAGCATCTTCGATGTGATACGCAACGGACAAGCGCACCAATATGAGCAGATTATCGTGACCCTCCCTCAGAAGAAGAGCTTCGCCTTCTCTCTCGCCGGTGGTGCGGAGTTAGGATCTTCACTATCTCAAATTCCTACCAAAATCGATCGAAAGAAATACCTAGGATACAGAGTTGAAAGCGGACATGGCTGGATATACCTCCATGCAGGCCTTCTCTTTCTAGACATAGAGTCAGCGATTTTATCCAGCAACATCCTATGCTCTGGGCTCAACTTTCCATATCTAACTCGCCCAAGGTCGGCAGGGTCTAGTCATTACAAGTTCACCCTCACCCAACTTGAACAAGCACTAATAGCTCGAGGGCATAACGACCTCTCCAGCACAGCATCTAAGGGTGCAGGTAAATCACCCTACACAGCAACAACCATCGGACCATCTCCACTTATATGAACCGACCCGCTCCATCACCGGAAGAAGAATCGGCCCTCGAGGAACTCGCACCCATTCTTATTAACTCTTACATGCTGACAATTTCCGATGAGGAGAATCCTTCCTAACGTAAGAATACGCACAAGCTCTCACTCACGAAAATCACTCTCTTGCTCATCAAATTCTCTTCGGAAATCGTGTAAATCCAGAAGTAACTGGTTCCAAAGATCAAAGGTTGGGTGCTCCAAGATAAGCCTGCATTTATTCAAAAATGCAGGCTTTTTTGTTTTCGATTGGTTTTTGCAAAAACAGGTCTAACCTCATTGACTTTTTAGGGGTTTTATGGAATAGTTGTCCAGCAAATGCCCCAACCGGGGAGGACACTGAAAATATGCGACTCAGCCTAGTACTTTTCGTCATTCCCGCACTCCTCCTTGGAGGCTGCGGCTCTTCTGACACCACTACTCCAAAGAACTCAATGGTTACGCAGGCCCCCGTCGTTGAGACGCCACCTGCCGAGACCGAGTTTGTCGACACTCCCACAACCACTGTGGAAGCTGCCGCGCCGGCGGAGCTGACCTTCTCAGATGCATTCAAGGAGAAGAGCCTCTGGGTCTCCCCGCCATGCGCCGCAACTGAAGCCGGGAAGAGCGCCATCGAAGGCCTCTCTACCACCGTCGCCTGGAACAATTCGGGCAAACCCGACCTTTCCCTCACCTGCGAAGGAGCCAACTTCGCACTGCGAAACAAGAACGGCGAGCTTGTTCTCTTTGGCCCTACGTTTGAGGAGGCCATAAAGCAGGTTGAAGGACGTGCAGTTGTCCAACAGGAAGTGCCTAACGGTGAAGACCAAAAGGCCCTGGCGGATGTTCCCCAATACGGACCGAATGACTACCGGTCTCTCGTTAACAGCGAGACGCTGCCCTTCGACAAGATCACCCTCGCGGAGCTTAACGCCTACTGGCGAATAAACGAGCGAGTCCCTCAACTGGTTGCCACCTTGGTCACCAAGGGTGACGGTCAACACAGTCTGGAGGAAGTTCAGAGGACCGCAGCCTTTGTTGTCAGGAGGATCCTGATGAATGAGCTGTACGAGACGGTCTGGAATGCTGCCCACCCTTGGGAGCGGTACATGCACCTAGAATCAGTTGGGAAGCTGCCTCCTGGCAAGTACATCCTGGGGATGCAACTCGCCTCAAGCGGAGGCAAAATGGCTCCGCTCACCAGCGCGGGTCGCGCAGGTACCACGGACTTCATCCCGTCGGAAACCATCGAATCCGATGGGCTATCGGCCTACGACATTCCCTACGCAGAGCTCGAAAATGCTCTTGCGGCGGAACTCAAAAAGGAGCTGGGCTACAACCCACGTCTCCAGCCCTAATACGGCACCCGTGCCGGACAGAACTATCTGTCCGGCATTTTTTATTCCTAGAATTACTTCTTCCTGTGGCGTACTCTACCTATATGAACACCCAAGAGGCGCTCCACCTCCTTCTCTCCTACCTTTCACCTGCTGAGGACCCGTTGCCCGCAGACGCGGTCATTGCCTTTGGCAATTACCACGCACCCGTGGCTCAAAAGGCAGCTCAATTAGTGCTGGATGGCCTTGCCCCGCTCTTAGTGTGCACTGGCGGTAAAAGCACTCTTACAGAGCACTTGGTCCCGGCGCCGTCGGAGGCAGAATGGTTTGCCGATATCGCCATGAAACTTGGGGTCCCTAAGGAAAAAATACTCATGGAGCCGCACGCCTCCAATACGGGGGAGAACGTACAGAACGCCCTCCATCTTTTGCAGGAAAAGGGTATACAACCCAAAACCCTCCTATTTGTCTCAATCCCCTTTCACCTCCGAAGGGTACAGCTCACTTTTGCCAAACAAGCCCCAGACATCCGCACCATCCCCATCCGTGTAAATTTCGCAGCAAGCGACCGTCCCATCATCTCAAAGTACTCTTTTGAGGAACGGATCCTTGCGGAGCTGGAACGGCTTCACGACTATCCTGCCCAAGGGTTCACTGTTCCCGCGGATATCCCGCCCCAAGTATTGGAAGCGGAAAGTATTCTCCGCTCCTCCCTAAACTAAAAACCCCGCCTTTTGAGCGGGGTTTTTCTTTCGCACAGTCTTTCACCTACTTACCAACGACGGTCTTTACTGCCAGTCTTCTTGGATTTGGAAGCACCAGACTTATTAGCCTTGGTTTCTTCCTCCTCACGACGGGCACGTTCAGCCATCACAGAGGCAAGCGCAGCTTCACCGGCAGAACCACCGAACCAGTAGAAGTAGCCAGCGGTTGCAAGCACGGCAAGTGCTACAAGGGCGCCAAGTACAATCCATGGGGTCCAATTACGGGAAGTTGTGGACTCGCTCTTTACGTCACCAGCCTCAGGGGATGCGGATGGGCTAGGGCTTGGGGAGGCTGTTGGTGCAGGAGTAGCCTTGGAAGCAACCGGTCCGCGGCTTGTCACAACACGGTCAGTACTGCGGGAAGTGGTAGAGGCTACGGTCTGGCCAGTTGAAGATGCTGGCACACCGCCTACGCCACCCACAATCTCTGCAGCCTTGGTCTTGAAAGTCACTTCGCTGTACGGGCTCACGTTTCCGTACTGGTCAACAGCCGCAATAGCGAATACGTAGTTCGTATCGGTAAAGAGGTTGTTGATAGTCGTGCGGAATACGCAGTTGGTGTTCCCTGTGGAACCACATACATCCATCGGGGCACCAAATGTCCCGTTGGCAGTCCGGTATACGACACGGTACTTGGTTACGCCAGGAACAGGGGTCCAGGTAATTGTAGCCTGGGTTGTCTGGACGCTCTCTACCTGCGGGTTAAGTGTTCCTGCAGGAGGAGTAAAGGTTACCGGGTTCATGAGTACGGCGGCAGCACTGCGGTTGCCTGCAGCATCCTGGAGAACCAGGTAAACGTTCTCGTACTTGTTGTCACCTAGGTTTACCCGTGGGAATGAACCGTCGGTACCAACCATAACCATACCGATGAGCTGAGTCTGGGCGCTGTCTGCATAGACAAAGAGTGTGGTCTCAGGCTCCGCTGCACCTGGGTTACCAATGAAAGAATCATCGGAACCTGGGTTATTGGCAGTCAAAACAACCTTAGTGAGGTCAACCTTATTAGGGGCAACTGAATCGTGAACAATGGTTGCGGAGGCAGGAACCGAGAAGTCACCATTGGTAGTCACACCCACTACTTTCACTACATTCGTCTGGTTTGGCAGAAGAATCACTGGGAAGCTAAAAGTGGAACCGCTTACGGCAAAGGTACCGTAGTACACATTGTTGCGGAGCACTTCTAGGGAGTGGTAGGAAGTTGCAGTATCCAATGTCCCGCTAACAACTACGCTTGGCTGATTGGTTACAGCAGGCAGCGCATTCAAAACAGGGGTAGGGACAGTTGAGACACTTGGGAGCACTTCGTACTCATACTCAGTGCCACCTGCAGTATTTGGCACACGGGTAACCGCAGAACGGTTGTTGCTCGCGTCAACTGCCTGAACTTCTACGATGTACCGACCTGGCTGCAGGTCTGGACCCGCAGTTACGGTGTAGTTGTAATCAGGAGCAACGACAGGGGCAAGGTACTGGCGAGAAAACGGTGTTGGGCTTGGGTCATGGCTAACCCGCGTAAAGGTCACCTCAACACGCACGGCTGGAGCAGAAGCGGTTCCAGACACCTGAGGAAGGGCTGGCAACGTAACACTGCCCGCAGGGGTAATGACAGCAGTTGGCGCATCAACCTCGGCGTTCACGTAGTATGGCGTACCGTACTGAAGCGTGTTGGCATCAAAGCCACGGCCGATAGTATGAGCAGTAAACCAGTTGGCTGGGTTAGAGCCAGAACCTGCAAGGTCAATGCGACTCATGCTTGCCACCTGGGTAGTTGCTGTAGCAGCGGTTCCCTTGAACGGCGTACCAGTACCAGCGTCACCTACCATATCGGTCATGGTGCCATCATCGGCATAGACCTTATATTCGGTTGCGGCATTAGGAAGGTCCAATGTTCCAACGAAGTGGTGTTCGGCAGTACCGGAACCACGAAGGGTGGAAGTAGACAAGGGCAAACGGTGAATGACTAGGTACTGCCCTGGCAACAGTGTGCCGTAGGTGGAGTCTAGGTCATAAGTAACCTCAGCAGGTGCGGTACCAACTACCAATTTGTATGGTGTGGCATCGGTGAATACAATCGGAAGCAAGCTCGTGTTTACTAGCTCAATCCACTCGTCGGCCGCCGATGAAGACGAACCGGCCCAGTTGATTTCGCTAATACGGAGCTCTGGCGATGCTGCATGCGTAACAGATGGAACAAGCACGCCAAGGCCTTGAAGGGCCAAAGTAGCGCCTACCCCGTACGACACAACAGCACGCGCAAGACGCGTGAGTGACATAGGTAGTCGTATTAACAGATTATTTCAAACAGAGTCCCTCGCTTTGCTACTGCCGTTGACTCCCCATGCAGAGGATGGCGCCTCACATAGGTCCATTCGTCAAACTTGCACCTGCAAGCTATGTCCCATATTTTCACTTACTCAGACTTGCTATGCAAACTTTTCATCATATTTCATACTTTTTCATACTAATATTATTACGTAGATGGGATACGGCTGTTAGCGAGTCGTGAGGCTGAAAAATCATGTTTTCATCACAGAGTGTGCCCGGTGGCAGCATGTGATAGACTGGCCGCATGGAATCATTGCTCGACCAAGAGGTCCTCAGCGGCGAAGAAACCGTTGAGCAATCCCTCCGCCCCGACTCTCTCAGCGCCTATGTGGGCCAAGAACTGATCAAGGAGAGCCTGCGCATAGCCATCACGGCAGCAAAGCAGCGCAACACACCTATTGACCACGTCTTGCTCTACGGCCCCCCAGGCCTTGGTAAAACATCGCTCGCTTTTATTATTGGGAAAGAAATGGGTACCCAGGTCCGCACCACTTCTGGTCCCGCCATTACCAAAGCCGGTGACATTGCAGCACTCCTCACCAACCTTCAAGAAGGTGACATCCTTTTTATCGATGAAATCCACCGTATGCAGCGCACCGTGGAAGAGATCCTCTATCCAGCCATGGAAGACCGCTGTATCGACATCATGCTAGGCAAGGGCCCAAGTGCGAGAAGCGTCCGGA
Source organism: Verrucomicrobiia bacterium (assembly GCA_035460805.1). Taxonomy (NCBI): domain Bacteria; kingdom Pseudomonadati; phylum Verrucomicrobiota; class Verrucomicrobiia; species Verrucomicrobiia bacterium. The sequence continues at coordinate 6,588 of DATHWI010000104.1, forward strand.
TAGACCTACCCTCCTTTACGCTAGTAGGCGCCACCACTCGTGCCGGCACACTCTCCCGCCCACTCCGAGAACGCTTCGGGCACATCCATCGTCTCGACTACTATAGTACCGATGAACTGGTAAGTATTTTAAGCCGGAGCATGCAGCTCCTAGGCCTGAATGTGACCCCCAAAGGACTGGCCCAGATTGCCGAGCGGTCAAGGCGTACGCCACGTGTGGCCAACCGCCTCCTCCGGCGTGTCAGGGACTTTGCCGCCGTGCATCACCTTAACCAGGTTGATGAGACCGTAGCCACTGCCGCCTTGGACCAACTGGAGATTGATAAGCTGGGCCTAGACCGCATCGACCGTGATGTCCTCAACCTTATTGATAAGCAGTTCCGCGGCGGGCCGGTTGGCCTAGAGACCTTGGCAGCAGCGTGCGGCGAAGAACGGGAAACGCTTGAAGACATCATCGAACCCTACCTTCTGCGGATTGGTTTCCTGGAGCGCAGCCCGCGCGGCAGGGTAATTACTGACGCTGCACGCACCCATCTGGGATTACCGCTTCCAATAAGCTAAACTGCGGGTATGAATCTGCTGATTATCTATTTCCTCCTGGTGTTCATCCTAATGGTTTTTAGCGCACTCGTTATCACCAACTTCTGGCGCTACCGTTTCAAGGGAGATAAGACAGCACTCCTTATGAGTCTCTTTGTGGTTGCGTTCATTTTGGTCATGAGTACCACCCTCTTCCTGGTCACCCCTGGTGCACTCAGCTCCGGGACACAACGCAACAATAATACGGGCATCATAGACCCGTTTTCCTAAGCCATGCAGCACGACTTTCTCCATTCATTTCCCAGTCAGGAACGTGATGAGGCTGTGTTTGTATTTGCCCGGGCTTTTTGGTTTGCCTTCCTGCCAACCATACTTATCTTTTTGTTCATTTTCTCCCTTACGGCACTGGGGCAGTTCTACGCTTCTGTACAATCCGCGTCCATGGGAGCCTACACGGCCAACGCGATCATTTTGGGCTTGGGCGTATTCCAACTACTGGGACTTATCGTCTTTCTCGTAGCCGTCCTGGATTTTTACTTCGACATCCTCATCGTCACTGACCGCCGCCTGGTAGATATCGACCAAGAGCAGCTTTTCTACCGGAAGATTTCCGAACTGAACTTGCGGGATGTGGAAGATGTCAGCTTTGACCGCAAAGGTTTTTTCCAAACTTTCCTAGACTACGGAACCATCACCATTCAGACCGCCGGAGCACGGGAAAACTTTGTAGTTCACAACGTCCGCTTCCCTAGCCAGATAGCTACCATTATCTCTGACCTCTCCGACCAAGCCAAAGAAGGTACAGTTGATGTAAAGCGCTTCCCTGAAGTGAAGGTCATTGGTGTATTGGAAGGCAAACTCATCACCGCACCGAACGACCTGGTTATTATGGAAGCCATGCTTCCTGAGGATGCCCGTCGCAATTACCGGCATGTTACTTAGCGACCTCACGTTTGAGCTGCCCGAGGCGCTGATAGCGCAAAACCCAGTCGAGCCCAGGGATGCAGCTCGGCTTTTGGTGTACAACCGCAAGGACCGCTCCATTACCCACCACCATGTCCGCGACCTCCCCTCACTGCTTCCCCCTCACACCCTCCTGGTAGCCAACAAAAGCAAAGTACGGAAAAGCCGGCTCTTTGCCACCCGCACCGATGGGCGAACCGTCGAGCTGTTAGTCCTCTCACCTATTAGTAAGGGCCAATACGAATGCATGGTACGCGGGAAGAAAATAAAGAAGGGAGAGACGTTTACCCTCCCCAATGGCGGCACGGCAACCGTAGTGCGGCCACACGAAGAAGCTGCCTTTACCACGTACATCTTAGACTTCCACCAAGAAAGCGATATTACGGAACTTCTCTTGGAGAAGCATGGCAGCACCCCGCTCCCTCCCTATATCACCGAATCTAAGGCGCCGGATAAACGCTACCAGACAGTCTTTGCCGATGACCTAGGTTCCGCTGCCGCCCCTACCGCCGGGCTGCACTTCACGTCCGAGCTAATCGAAAACCTAAAGCAGCAGGGCAACGAATGGGAAGAGGTAGTCCTCCACGTTGGCATGGGCACCTTCCAACCGCTGCGAGAGGAGAATATCGCCGCCAACTCCCTCCACCACGAACGGACATTTGTTACCGAAGAGGCTGCGAGCCGTATAACCAAAGCAAGGCAGCAGGGACACGCAATACTTGCTGTGGGCACCACCTCTTGCCGCACCTTGGAGAGCCATGCATCAAATGGGTTAATCACCCCAGGGAGCACCAACACTAACCTTTTTATCTATCCGGGCTACACCTTCCAGGCAACCAACCTGCTCCTCACCAACTTCCATCTCCCCAAGTCTTCACTCCTCCTTTTAGTGGCTTCACTCATCGGGGCTGACCCCGCGTCAGGCAAGCCACTTCTCACCCCAAGCGAGTGCATCGCGGAGATCCAACGCATATATAAAACTGCGATTGCAGACCAGTACCGGTTTTTCTCATACGGCGATGCAATGTTGGTCCTTTAACCGATTGTGAGAAGCAGGTTCCCACGGTATAGTAATCAAGCATGATTAATCCACAACCCGTCGATACGCCACAGTCCCCTTACAGCTCTCGTGGTGAGACGCCTCGTCCGGTTATGTTCGCCCAGCCCCAAATTCCGAGCGTGGGCACGCCGGTCAATCCAGTACCTCAGAAACCGAAAAAGAAACTTCGGTGGAAACGCGCCTTTGGCGTAGGTTTTCTCGCCCTCATCATGGGCGGTTTCTTTTATGGGTACTCCCAGTACAACGCCCTCACGGCCAACATTATTACTGACCACGAAGGCGCAAGCTCCGAAATACTGGGCTATAACCCCGACAGCAAAAAGGGCATAGACGCCAGCAAGTTTGTGAACCCGGGTGACGGCCGCTTTAACATGGTCATTGTGGGTATGGGTGGCGAAAACCATCCCGGCGGCAACCTGACGGACTCCATCCAGGTCCTCTCTATCGATACCATCAACAAAACCAATACGTTTACCTCTATCCCCCGCGACTTGTACGTCAACGTAACGGGAATGGGGCGTACAAAGATCAACGCCGTATATACGTATGGCGAACAAAAGAAAAAGGGAAGCGGCGCCCTCGCCCTCAAGGAGGCGGTAGGCACCGTACTTGGCACCAAAGTTTCCAACTACGCAGTTATCGACTTCACTGGTATCCAGCAAATTGTCGATGCCCTAGGTGGCATTGAAGTGAACGTGCCAAAGGCCCTGAACGACCCGCTCTACCCGGCCGAGGACATGGTGCACTACAGCCCGTTCAGCGTTGCGGCAGGCAAGCAGAAAATGGATGGCAAGACCGCGCTTAAGTACTCCCGCTCCCGTGAGACAACCAGTGACTTTGACCGCTCCGCCCGCCAGCAACTGGTGATTGCCGCCATCAAAGAAAAGGCCCTTTCACTTGGTGTCCTGGCCAACCCTGTCAAAACAGCCAACCTGCGCGATGCGCTTGGCACCCACTTCAAGACCGACCTGCAAACCGATGACATCCGCAAGCTGCTTGATATCTACAAGCAGATCCCTTCTGACAAGTCCGGGGGGTTTGTCCTTGATACCAGCGCCTCCCTTGGCCTCCTTACCTCAGCCACCGTCTCACCAGGCCCGGGCTACATTTCTTATCCTCTCCTTGGTTATGACCGGTACGAAGGCGTGCACCAGTGGCATCGCAAAAACAACCCAGACCCGCTTATTACCAAAGAAGGCCCAAGTGTAACGCTCTACAACAGCGGCAAGGCCAGTCAAAAGCAGCTCGATGCGTATGCCCAGCTCCTTAAGGACTATGGGTACACCGTTACCATTGGCACCACCAATGAGAAGGTAAGCAAGATGAAGGTGGTAGCCAAGAACCCAGACAGCAAGCCGGTCAGCCGCAACTATTTGGCAAGCATCACCAAGACATCAGTGGAGAAGGGCAAGGTCAGCTCTTCACCTGCTTCCGACTTTGAGATTATCTACGTCCCAAGCAGCACCGCCGCTTCCGTGCCCAAGGCCACCAGCACCCCTAAGCCAAGCGCTAAGGCAACTGCTACCCCTACGGCCACCCCGACCACTACTCCGGCTCCTTCACTGGATCTCTAACCACCCATGGATTTTCTCAAAAGCTGGTACCTCCGAACTTGGGGCGCTACGCTTTTGGTGGTCGTCTTTTCCATCAGTGCCTGTTATTTCACCCCTGATTGGATAAGCCGGGTAGGCATTGTCATTTTGACTGTTGCCATTGCCTTTGATGCCCATCGGCGTGCCGTCAGCCAATACCTCCACCCCTGGCTCTTCCTTCTTCTTGCCCTTTCCGGCCTTGGGCTTATGAACCTTGTCATAAGCCCGGTCGTTGCAACCGGCGCCCTTATCGCAGGGGGCGTAGCCACCCTCCTCACCGTTCCCTATAAGATATCCAACAAAAAGCCTTCCCGTATCCACCTCTTGGTGGCCATTGTCTTTGCGCAGGCCGTACTCCTCAGCTCCCTTATTTCAGGCACCCCCGTAATTCAAGCCGCCATTTCAGTGGTGCCCGTACTCGCCATAGAGGAGCTTCTCCACCGTCCGGCATCTGAACAGTGGAGAACGGCGATCTTCTTTGCTATACTTACGCTGATTTTGCTAATTGCCCTCATCATCCGTGCGTCATTCACTCTTTCATAGCCTAACCACCCGCGCCCGCCGGCTGTACCAAACACTCACTCCCTCAACCAGGGACTGGGTTGCCCGTACTCTCAAGTGGGCAGTTTCCCTCTTTGCTCTCTACGTAGTAGTAGGTGGGCTTATGGCCATCCCCGTTTACCGTGGCACAGAGAACTGGGTTACGCGTATCGCTGAGAGCATCTTCCCGTACCCTGCCATGAGTATTGAAGGAACGGTCATTCCCCTGAGCCGCTACCGCACCGAAGTAGCCGCACGGCAGACCTACGCCAACACTCACAGCCTGCCCAACTCAGTTGAGGAAACGCGACAGTTTGTCATTGACCAGCTGGTTTCCCGTAGCCTGTACGCCAAGGAGCTGGAAAAGAGCAACATCCTCATTACCGATGGTGATGTTGACCAAAAGCTCAACGAAATTTACGAACAGGTTGGCGGCAAAGACAAACTGGCCAAGTACCTCCAGCAGAACTACGGGGACCAGGCCTCCTTGGCCCAGTTCAGGCTCTGGGTAAAAGAATCACTGGTGGAAGCGGCCGTTAAGAAGCAGCTGCTCACCCACGTTACCGTCCGCCATATCCTTGTAGCCGTCCCTGAGGACGCCAACCAGGCCACTGTCGATACCGCCCGCGCCAAAGCGCTGGATATCAAAAGCAAGATTGCTTCCGTCGACCAATTTGGTGCCATTGCCAAAGAGTACTCGGAAGACATTGCCTCCAAAGACAAGGGTGGCGAGCTGGGAACAACTGCCCGCGGCGATGTCTCCCCCGTTTTTTCTGAGGATTTTGAGAAGGCAGCCTTCAGTATTCCAGTGGGGGAAATTTCTACCCCTGTACGGAGTAAATACGGCTGGCACATCCTTCTGGTCGAGTCCCGTGAAGGCACGGTTGATATGAATGCACCGCAACTTTTGGAGAAACTGAAATCTGAAAACAGCGTGCGGTTGTTTGTGAAGGCCAAATACTAGACGGAAACCTGATTATCAGGTAGATTAACTGGGCATGAAAATGCTTGGCGGCCAACCCCTTTAGAGTAGTCTGACCAGTCCAAGATATACTCGGGGGCCGTATCTGCTTCGCAGATCGTCCCCTCACTCGGATTCTGCCTCCCCGTGCAAGCACGGTCGGCAGCTCTTCACTCGGGGCCGTAGCTCAGTTGGTTAGAGCGCCTCCCTGTCACGGAGGAGGTCGCGGGTTCGAGTCCCGTCGGCCCCGCCAAAATAAAAATACCCCTTCGGGGGTATTTTTATTTTGTTGTGCCTCCGGGGTGAGAAACCCAGGGTTCGACTTCCTTGGTACGCTTGCCGGACCAAGGAAGTTAGCGAAGTCAAAATCTGGCAAAGCCAGACTTGACGAGCATCGTCCCGTTGGCCCGTAAACTCCATTAAGCCTGCACAAAAATCTCACCTGCACGCCGAATAACTCCTTGTGTATTCTTGAGTTCCTCCCTGCCGTCCCACATCTCATCAGAGAGCTCATCAAATCTCGCCAGGAGAAGGAGCATAAGGTCTTCAATTTGATCCAGCCTGTGCATAGTATCCATACACTCTTTGTAAGGAAGGAAGACTATATGTGCAACATATAGAATTATGACCGCCTCAAAAGAGGCTCGCACATCCCCCTTTAATAAAAAACCGCCGGGAGTAACCCGGCGGCCAGAACCTACAAAGTAACCTGCGCTACCTCCGTATCGAACGAAGCAAGAGTTGCCTGCTCCTTCTCCAAAGTTGCCTTCGCCTCTTCTGCAAGGGAAAGGTCCAGCTTAAGCTGGCCAATCTTCTCCTCCAGGCGCTGAAGCTCCCTGCCAATCTCCCGCTTCCGCTCGGCCCTCCGGCTTGCGGAAACCCTTTCCCGCTCTTCGAGTACCTCGGCATAGAGCAGTTGCCCATATTCACCCAGCTCATAAAGGCCGTTGGGCTTTTCAAAAGCAATGCTCGAGACGAGACAGACCGTAGAGACCAGCCAGTTCACGGTGAGCGGCGCTGGCTCCGCGATGTCCGCGGGGGCATGCTTTCGCCAGAAATCCTTGAGGATGGTGCGCAGTTCTTCAAAGGACAACGCCCTCCGATAGTCGCCAATGGCAGTTGCCACCTCCACCTTACGCTTCTTGGAGCGCAGGATGCTGTTCCCCAACTCTGCCACTTTCGCCATAGGCGTCCGCTTTTTAGGGGTAACAACTTCCGTAGGGCGGGCATCCAGGAATTCATCCCTGCATTTCTCAGCTTGCGGCTGAGTCCCTACAGGTATCGCATTCTCTGGGCGAAGCAAGTTCTTGAGCATCCTGAGGCAGGCCGCCCGTTCACTCAACTTAATACTTGCCGGCAAACTGAGCTGGCAACGCCTTCGGGTGCTGGCATCAGCCGGCTGGATGATAAGGTCCAGTGTATTGTAGTCAGTGACCTCATACGCACGGACAGACCCCTTCAAGTAGTGGGATGACCCGCGGATATGCACGGAGTGCATCTGGAGTTTCCAGGGCAACTGCTCTTTGCCCGACCAGTTAACAACCCGGATCAAGGTTTCAAAGGCAGGCAAGTCATCCTGGTGAAGGACAATCTCCATGCTGTTGGTGGCGAGAGTGCTAATGAGCGCGGCAGACAACCCGTCGGGGACCGACGTGGAGTGTGTACCCTGCTTCTCGACTTCGATAGGAATACGGTCCCAACTTTGGCGGTTGGGAGACTTTATATCGCCTAAAATATCAAACGTCATAACCGAGAAACTCTAGCAAAAGAAAGGTAGTATGTAAATGACTAAGGGAGTTGCTTCCCTAAGTGGATTTCCGTAGCCTAGAACTTCATAAGGTCGACAAGACCTGCATCCCTGATCTACCCTAGAGTGAGCCTCACGATATGGAAAACCACTCTCACCACCTCACCGACCGCATTACCCACTGGGTAGGCTCAACTGCCTCCCTGGTTATCCATACGTTCGTTTTTATATTCTCGTTTCTTGTACACTGGATTTTTAATATCCCCCTGGATAGCATCCTCCTTTTCCTGACCACTGCCGTTTCGCTGGAGGCCATTTACCTGGCGCTGTTCATCCAACGCTCTGTAGTCCAACAGTCTGCCCGCCTGGAAGACGTGGAAGAGTCCATAGACGAAGTTGAAGAAGCGCTGGACGACGTGGGTGACGATATTGAGGAAAGCGGCGCCAAGTACAAGCGCACCACACAAAGGAGTGAACGGACCCTGAGAGACCTGCACTCGGCCATTAAGGACTTGCACGAAGCGGTGGAATCTTTGAAGAGCGAAGCTGCACGGTCAAAACAATAACCGTCAAAGCTTTTTACCCTTAAGCAATCCTGCTATTGTGGCCGCGAGGTAAAAGATTGACCAAAGACGCACCTACACAACAAACCTTGATTGCTGATTGGCGGGCATTCCACGCCGGGAACAAGCATGACCTGATTGACGAGCCCGGAGGCCTAACTACTGGCGATTTGCTAGCAGGGTTCCTCCTGGAAGAACTAGGGTCCACCAAGGCCGCTTTGCGCTACATCCTGCTCTTCAGACATGGTGGAGGCATGGCGCCACTCCTTACGGCTCACGATGAGCAATTGCCTAGGGCGGCTATCCGCGAAGCCCTACCCCTCCTCTTCACGCTCTACATGTCGGAACAAGCGGAGCCCCTCCCAAGCATTGAGATGATGGAGGCTGCATGGTCTGCTTCAAGTAAGGACTTTGCCGACCCCTCCCTCTCTGCTGAAGCACTGGCCGGAAGTGCACTTGAAGAGTCCGCCGATGAAAACTACAGCTCCAGCAGGGCTGCGAATGCTGCCCATGAAATTCGGCGCAGGCTGTATGACTACGGATACCAGTGCGCTTTCACAGGCCTTCACCCAAATGCCCGTGAGGCACTCTGGCTGCTGGAACTCACCCGCCTGAAGGAGAAAGCAGACGGCGAGTAAGGTGACAAATAGTACCTATCGCATCCACTACACCCCCGCCTACCACCTGGTATGGCGGGGTTTTTATTACTAAGGACGCCAGTAAAAAGCACCGGGTCCCCACAGCCGAACGGACTATACCACCTCAATCATCCCTAGCGCCTTGATTTGCCAGCATTTTTTTGCGATACTTCGCCAAGTGTTCGTTGACAGGAGGAAATATGCCTAGGAAATTTCGGCCAAGCGAGTTGGAAACCGACTTCGACATTCTTTTCGGCCCCAAATCCGGCTTTAATGTGCCATTCTGGGACGGGGACTGGTTCTCCTCAGGAATCAACCTTTTCATTGGAGCTTGCATTGCCTGGATGGGCACTTCGCTACTGTTAGGCTTATTCAGCGTAAAGGTAGAAGATTTCCCATTCTGGGTGTACGCCATCATCGCCTTTGTCTATTGCCTGGTCATGGACAACAAAGAGTTCGTCCAGAACTGGCAAAGACGCCGGACCCTGCACAAAAAGTACATCCCCATCGTGGAGCACACGGAGGCTTACGCCCTCCTCATGGAGGGACTGGAAAAGCGTCACCGTGGCGTAGTGGAGGGTTTTTCCAACAAAAAAGAAACCAGGAGACACCTGGTGAAAATGTGGAAAGCCGCTTTCGTGGAAGCTAGCCAAGTCGGCACCCCTTTCCTTGCCTCGGGCGGCCTCCAACTGGATGAGCGGCCAGTTGCGGAGCAGATGCAGGCCTACTTCCAGGAGCGTGCAGTTGCCCTTAGAGAGCTCGAAGATGAGCCGCAGCAAAGGGCCACCTCCTAACAACTTCAGTCACCTGACCCACACTCAATCGAGTGTGGGTTTTTCATTTCCACCCCTATTTCACACCCGGCTCTTGCTCAAGGATCTTGCGCATAGTGCGCTCCATCATGCCAAGCCTGGCCTCACACTCCCTGCGGTGCGCTTCGATATACGGCTCATCCTGCACAATCCTAGGGTTTTCCTGCTTCAACCTAATCTTTGTCTCCACACTGTCGAGTGCCTCTTTAGCACGGTGAAACTTCTCCATTCCCTTGCTGACCTGAGATTCCCAACGAAGCCTGTCCCGTTCCTCACGGGTAAGGTGCGGACAATCGTGAAGTTCCACGTCCGGGTAATAGCGGAGCACTCCCGCAGTCTCCTTAATGCGGCCGTTTTTGTAGTTGTCTGGGTTGTTCTTCCACTTCAAGGCCTTCATGTAGGAAGAATCCGTCTCTTTAACCTCCAACCAGGTATAGGTCTGCTCGTGCTTGTCTTTTAAGACTTCTGGTGTTCGCTCCAGAAGGTTTGTCACTTCCTTTACTGGGCTATACCCTTCCGGAAAGCCCGGGTTCTCACCAACAGCACCATCAACCTGAGAAGAGCCCTTGGACACAGGTAATTCCTCAGCCGGCTGGCTTACCGTCTCAACCTGAGGCCGCTTCCTCTCGAATAACATGTGTCGTTCCCTGAGTTTATACCCCGCACTTATTTCGTTGTCCTTACCAGACTATAACGGGAGAGGATTGATATCAACAAAGCACCCGTTGCTCGTTGACATTTTGGCCGTTTTATGGTAGTATCCCGCCCGTGAACGCACTTTCAGGCCTTGAACCTCTTACAAGGACGCAAACTCCTATCGCTATTGCGGCAGCCACCTGCCTCGTAGCCCTTACCTCTCCCCTCCTGCTCCGCATGGTTGGACAGGAGACGCTTGAAGGGGCTATCCACCTGTATCAGGCTTCCCCGGAAACCTTTAGGGTGAGCCTGCGCGTAGGATGCGCACCCATCCTTGACCAGATCAACAATGTGTCGTCGCTCCCTCTTTGCGAGGTAGCAGTCACCGCATACTCGATCCGGGAGATCGAGGCTTTGGGCTTTGACGCCATCCCCAAATATATTCTCAGCATCGCCAACGCAAGAACCCCTGAAGAAGCTGGTGAAAAGGCTGCAGAACTATTCGGAGTCGTGGAGATGGACGAGCACGATGTCGTAATCGCCGTTCACTATCTCATTGCCGGGAAAAAAGTCCTGCGCACGACAAGTCCCGCCTAGCGCTCCAACCACACCCCCGCCTACCACCTGGTATGGCGGGGTTTTCGTATCCCCTCATTGACCTGAGTAGCCTCATACGCTATAGTCGGCCAAGTCTTTCTGATGACTTTGCATCTTTACATTTGCGGCTTATCCCCGCCCCGACCCGCTCCACGGAGGTGGACATGCATAATTTCGCACCCACAGGGTATGTCTGCCCTATCTGCAAAGGAGTTGCAGGTGTTGAAGACGAATCTACGCTCATCCGCCAAAGCGACATCGTTTACCAAGATGAGCTAGTCATGGCCTTCATCACCTCGTTCTTTATTGGCAAATGCCCCGGACACCTGGTGATAGTGCCCAAGCAGCACTTCGAAAACCTTTTCGACATGCCCCCAGGCTACGGCGACCGCATTTACGAGGTTTCCCAAAAAATGGCTATCGCCATGAAGGAAGCTTACGGCTGCGAGGGCGTTATGACCCTGCAGAACAATGGGCCGGCCTCTGGGCAGCATGCCTTTCACTACCACCTGCACTTGTTCCCCCGGTATAAAGACGACAATCTGCATGCCGACATGGGAAACAAGCAGCCCACCACAGCGGAAGACCGGTTGCCGTTTGCAGAGAAAATGCGGGCCGCCCTCCAAGGCGCTCCTGACACTGATTTCCTCTGGCTTTCTGTCTGCGGGGAAGAAAACGACCTGTACGGCTTGGAGCTGTTCAACGATTCCGAGCCGGTAACCAAGTGGACATCATACGGAAGCCAGGCGAGCGCCACAGCCAAAACTCTCCTCACCCTAATTAGGGATGTGGAGCCAGGTGAGAAGTTCTCTTCCGCTGACCTTCGGGCCAAAGTAGCCAAAAGGTTTGGCGACACTTCCATATCTGGGGGAATCCAGTACGCGGGCCGCCTCAGGCTCATCAACACCATTAGGCGAGGCAAGCACCACAGGACCCATATCCGGGTAGTGGATGACAGTATTCCGGCACTATACGGGGGTAAAAACTAATGCACTTTCCCTGGGAGAGAATCCAAAAGGCACTTGAGAACCCCGACAGCGAGCAGATGAGCTCCATCCTCCCTTCTTACGGGAAAGTAACCGAGAAGCTCATTGCGGAGTACACCGAAAAGCACCAGGCCGAGGAGGGCTCCGAAGGTCACACCCTTGAAGCGGTATGGATCTACGAGATAGCCATCTTATCCGGCTCTGCCGGCATTGCCGTGGTCTGCCCAACCTGCAAAAAGCAAGTTGGCTGGTACACGGTCATGATGAGTTAAAACTACGAAGCGAGACAACTAGTCTCGCTTCTTTTTTGTATTAAAAAAGCCCCTCTCGATCGAGAGGGGCCGAACACGAATCATGTCACCTAACGCCCACCGCACCCTGGCTTCCCAGGCTTGTCCGCATCCATTCCCACGCCCTTTCGGTGTGGGTAAGAGTGAGCAAGCAGCCGAAGAACCTGAGTGGATCGTCCGAGCGCAAGTCACCCATGGTAAGGATGCCTGTCTTGGAAACAAATTCCCTTTGGAACTTTCCGGGCTGCGCATGCCACCAAACATAGAGAGGATGCTTCCGGAGAAGCTCCTGCTGCTGCGCCTGGTTACGAGTGAAGCGCGCGGGGTTCTGCCGGCCCTCATCGCGGATTAGCGGGACAGGCCGGTCGAGGAAGGAAATGATTTCCTCATCCGTAAGCTTGGTAGTTGCCCAGAGAAGCGCCGTGAGCACCGTTACGCCTTTCCTAAGGCAACGGTTTCGGAGCTCTTCCGGAAGAAGCATTTTGACTTCCGCTTGGCTACCTTCAAGGATCACCTCTTTAAGCAGGGCTTTCCTGGCGTCGGCGTCCACCTCATCGGTAAGGGGCGCAACGTGGTAGAACACGATGCCTGATCTTTTAACTTCAGGCAGGGTGTCGTATGCCTTTTCCTGGATACTCACCAGGATTGGCGAGTTACTGGAGAGCTGTGGATACTTGGTGATTGAGCGTCTTTCCGGTGCGGAAAGCTTGATCTCACCAGTACCACGAAGAACGAGTCCTTTTCTGCCTTGTGCAATGATTCCTAACCGCATGTCAATTCACCGTTGCCCCGGAGAGACCGGGAACAAGATGCGTTATCCTAGCATGTAACCTGGTAAATGTCAATCCTAGAGCGCATTGACGGATTGCCCTAGATGCTTCAATCTCTGACCATGTACCTTCACCCTTTGCTAGGGGACCACAACCCCCTCATTGACCGTATCGCCCACCACTTTTCCACTATTGGCCTGGCTGGCACAGACTTGCTCGCCATCGACCACCTCTGTTACCGGGTAGAAACCCTCTCGCGGTACAGTCAGCTCAAGGCACAGCTATCTGCCACGGATATCTTGGTAGATGAGTCAGAGATAAACGGAAGGCCAATTTCCATCTTTCGCCTCAGCAATCCCCTTACCCACGGGCTGTACGAGATAACCGCCCTGGAGCTTCCGGCCCCGCTGGAATCAAAACCCTACAAAGAGGGGTTTGAGCATGCAGAGTTCCTGGTTCCCAGCCTGAAGGAATTCAAAGAAGATTACTTCATGGTTGATTTTGACCAAAAGGATCTCGGAAAAGAGGTAAACCCCTGCTTGGCGCTCAAGATTGACGACATCGGGGTCAAATTCCACGAAAAGCACATCTTGGACGTAGTCCGGATCCAACGGGAAACGGGAAAGCTCTAGTGACACCTCATGCCCCACCTGCACGGTGGGGCTTTTTATTACTCCTAGCACATTGACAAAAGGGCCTAAATCTGATACGATTCGCCCACTTCAATGTACATCGACAATCTGGTTTCAGAGGGAATGAATGATTAGAGTTTTAACGATATTGGCTTTCGCCGTTCTCGCCACGACCACCTTTGCCCAACAGCAAGCAGCCAAGCTGCTTTCGCGGTTTGAGCATTTTGGCCACATCAGCACCATCAATACCCTTCCCGCCAACGGCTTTGCCGTAGGCGACGAATCGGGCGAGGTGCGGACGTACTCCATCATGGAGACGCCTTCGCAGTGGGAACTCTCACAGCGCTGGATCACCCGCGCTCAGTGTGTGAGCGACGTTACTGCAAACCCATCGCGCACGTTCTACATGACGGACGGGGAAAGCATCTTTACTGGAATGAATCCCAACACTTTTCCCTATCACGTCCTTGAGACGTGGAACGGGAGAACGCTCACCAAGATACGTGCGGAGCGTGCAACGGCCGAGAAAGACCTTCCGGCTACGTTTTCCCCAGACGGGTCACTCGTCCTCATGGGGAGGAGCCAGTATGCAGTAGGGTCAAACCCAGTCACCTTCACTAAGGTGGCAACCACAAATACGTACGTCCGTTCGGCGGCTTATACCCCAGACGGCAAAGTCCTGGTCATTGCAGGCACGTACTACGTGGATAGGGACCATTCAAAAGAGTGGTCCAGCTCTTACATGAACAATCACCATACTGACGACGCCATAGAGGTAGTCATGACGGTGGACCCCAAGACACTTAAGCCAATCCGGCAGCTCTGGTCCCGGCCTTACGCAAACGAACGGACTAGCATTCACTTTCCTGAGTGGCGCAGCTTCACCACCCATAACGTGGATGAGGCAGCCATTAACCCGGAAGGGACAGAGGTGGCCGTACTCACCAACCAGCAGACCACCACAGTCAAAGGCCATAAGGTCACCGATTCAAGGCAAGGCTTCCTCACGCTCTATACCCTTGACGGCAAGGTAAAACGGCAATTTCCCTTCAAGGGAGAATGGCCTGAAGACCTGCGTTACTCTCCAGACGGCAAAACGGTCTGGATGAGTTACGTGGCACCAGAGGGTGGCCAGGCGGTCATCTGCAAGATGGACACAAGAACCGGGAAGAAGACAGTTATCGACTTCCTGGGCGCCCGCATCAACTACTGTGCGTTCTCGGAAGACTGTCGGTTTGTCGCAACGGCGACAGCTAACAGCAACCTCGTTCGCATCTGGCAATTGCCAGAGTAGATCACGAAAGACGGTACCGAAAGGGCCGTCTTTTTCATATAGAAAAAAGCTCACCATAAAGGTGAGCTTTTGAGAAAGTGCTAAGGGCATGCAAGCCGCCCTCGCACTACAATGGTGCCACAGATCAAGACGACGCTTGATATAACCCAGGCGAGTGAAATGGACCCATGCAGGGCAATTGCCCCACTTACCGGGAGGCCTATCATCCCACCTAAATCTCTACTCAGCGCCTCGCAGGACAAAATAGTCGCGCGCTTGCGGCGTGAGTGGATACAGGTGTGGAGGAAGCTTTGCTTCACCGGCTCATAGAACCCGCGAGCAATCTCGTGGACCACAAAGGCAATGCCGGCAACCACTACGGAGCCAGCAACGCCAGCCACGAGCACTCCCAGACTAATCACGCCCTGTGACCAAACAATAAGCAGCTCGGAGCGGTTAATGTGCTGGTTACGCGCTATCCACGCCCCTATAAAGAGGCTGACAGCTATCACCACCACAATCCCACCCAACCACGCCTTGCTTGGCAGATGCGGCCCAAAGAAGGGCTGCCACTGCATATTCACCGCCTGCAGGCCGGCTGTTTGGATGATACCAAGCCAGATTAGCGAGCGAATGGCAGGATGGCGCCAGGCGTACCGGACACCAAGCCTAAGCATGGTGCAAGAACGCGCAAGGCTGCGCGCCTTGTAGTGCCCGTCTTTCATGGCCACAAAGGCATAGATTGCACAGCCAGTCATGGCAATGCCACCTATAAAGAACGGGATGACCGGATGGATTTGGAACGTTACCGCACCTAGAACAGATGCCGCCATGAGCATCATCTGCCCCGCCATACTGGCAATGGACATTACTTGACGCAACTCCGGCAGCCTCCCCTCTTCCTCAAGGCGGTCATGGAGCCAGGCTCCAAACGCCCCGCTAAAGAGTGTACCCCCCAGGGCAATGAGCGCCTCGGAGATGGCAAAGCCGGCAAACGTACTGCAAAAGCCGTACGCATACATGCCAGCGGCAACGGAAAGGGAGGCAATCACAATGGATTTCTTCCTTCCTACCACATCGGCAATGGTGCCGGTGGGCACCTCAAAGATGAGGAGCGTGGTAAAGAACACAAAGTTCACCATATTCGCCTGAAGGAGGTTTAACCCCCTCTCCAGGAGAAAGGTTACGTACATGGCGGCTAAGATCGAAATCCCCAACCGGTAGATCAGGGAAATGATCAAATAACAACGAATTGTCGGACTGGACCATAGGTTTTTCAAGGTTCCCTCAAGCAACAAACTCTAGATACGTGAACAAAAAACGTCCCGGCGTATCTAGCCGAGACGTTTTTCTGGAAACTTAGAGGTATACCTTACCTAAGAGAACGAAAACCACCTTGGCTAAACACGCGACCATGAGAAAGATAACCGCGCTTAAACGCGACGTTATCGATCTGCATAGATGTGAGCCAATGAGTGTATTTCATGGTTTCCGAAGCATATCAGGATTTGCTAGGACGGGCAAGGGGTTAGGGGGTTATCAGATTGACAAAACAGGTTACATATGGTATGATCCGCGCAATAGTTTGAAGGAGAAAAACAAAAATGCCTACTGAAACACAACTTCCCCCGCTTTTTTCCGCCCGTTGGAGCCGCACCATCGCGCGCCAAGACCCAGGTGGATCCTACATCATGCACTGCAAAGAAAACGGTCAGATTGTGGCCGTGCAGAACGGACCAACTGGCCGGGTCTACGAAGTGGGTGAAACCGTGGAAAGTGCCGGGCGAATCGGCTACCTCCCCGCCAAAGGGACGCTCGGCGTCATCTACGCCATCAATGAGCCGCACAAGGAGGGTCGGTCAAACAACATCCTCCAGGTTCGCTGGAGTGACGGTGAGGACAGCTTCTCGGTGAAGTTCAAGGACCTCACCGATCGCCAACCCGACATGGAGCAGTAACCAGAAACACCAAGCGCCCCTAACCAAGGGGCGCTTTGCTTTTGTGTACTAGAATGCCTACTTTTTATGGAACCTGCGTGCCCAACCCCTACTAATCCGATCACCGCCAGAAATAAACCAGCTGTAGAGGATTGGGGTGGTAAAGAGTGACAGTACCCCACTTACAAGCACACCAGCCAGTACTACAGTGGCCAAGGAGCGCCAGAACGGACTCAGGACAATGAGTGGCAACATACCACCCAGCGCCACAACCTTAGTCAAGAAAATAGGGCGGAAGCGGATCCCGGATGCCTGTGCAATTGCCTCCTTATAATCCATACCCTCTTCCCTGCGCTGGTTAGCCAAGTCTATGAGGAAGATACCAACGTTTACCACAATTCCCGTAAGGGTAATAATCCCGAGAATCTCTAGGAAGCCAAACTGGCCACCGGCCAAAGCCAATCCAGGAAATACGCCCACAAATGAAAGTGGGACCGCAAAGAGGATGATGAACGGTTGGGCAAAACTCTTGAAGAAGAGCACGAGGACAACATAGAGCAGGAAGCAGGCCACGCCCAAAGCCTTGAAGAGGTCGCTAAAGGATTTAAGGAACTCATCACCAGAACCACGGTTATCCAAAGCGTCTGCCCTCAACCCAAATTCCTTCAATTTGTCGGCAGTCCAAAAGTCTTTTACCGCCTGCTGAGGTGCCATTGCATCCTTAAGCGGATCCTTCACCTGCGCAGAAATAGTCACATACCGCTGACCGTTCAAACGCTTAATACCGGTGAACCCTTGGGTCTCACTCACCACGGCCACGTCGCTCACATGAATAGCCTGACCACTTGCCGTTCTTCCAATTACCAAGCCCTTAAGATCATCGACCTTTTGAGGGGCTGATGCGTTAACCAGCACTACAGAAACTTGCCGCGTAGCGCCTGAAACGGTTTGTTCGTAATTGGTGACAGACGCCTCGCCCAAGTAGCCGCCCAATGTTTGTGCTACTACAATTGCTGGAAGCCCAGTTTGAGCTAGCTTTGCGCGGTCAATGCTCACCGCAATCTGCGGATTATCCTCCCCTGTAAAGCCGTCTGTAACGCGAGTCACAACGCCCTGCTCCCGTAGGATATCGCCAGTCTTAATGGCAGCAGCGCGAAGCGTCTCCAAATCATCACCGTACATATTCACTGAAACAGGATCAGCCTGTGGGCCACCAATGCCAATGCTTTTGGCGGACACGAAAATTCTTTGTTCCGGAGTGGCAATGCTGGCCACTTCTTCATTGATACGCTTCGCGATATCGGAACTGTCTTCGTTCCGCTCACTGCGCTCAAACAACATGACGTAGAAAGTTGTCATGTTGTCGCTCTGCATTGCGGTGAAAAATGTCTTTGTAGACTCTTCATCCTTAAGCACATCGCCCACCCTACTAACCAGCTCCTGCTTGCGTTCGGTAACCAAGTTGGCAGGATACTCAATATCAACCTGGTAACTCAAACCGTCAGACGTACTGGAGAACTGCACAGGCACCACCTTTCCTGTGGCGAACATAGCGCCCGCAACAAACAGGGGAACAATAACGGCAAGTGCAATAATGGTTACCTGCATCCAGCGCGTGTGGAGAATCTTGCGATTAGTACGCACAAACCACTGGCTCACCTTCCAAAGGTTGGCAATCTCCTCATCATCAACCCGCTTACGCGCCGGCTTAAGCATTACACGGGCCAGGTAGGTGAGGAAAATAAGTGGGACAAAGTAGGAGGCAAGGAGTGCCGGGATTACGGTAATAGGAATGAAACGAATGATTTCACCAAATATCCCGCTCACTACTCCAAAAGGTACAAATACGATGGTGTTACAAATAACCGCAATAAACGCACCAACACCGATGGTGTTCATGGCAGCAATAACTGCATTGCGTCCCCTTCGCCCCAGATCGAGTTCCCGCTGGATTGCCTCGAGAAGCACAATTGCCGGGTCCACGATAAGTGCAAGCACCAACACAATGGAAAACAGTGTCAGCGTATTCAGGGAAACGCCCTGCACCTTGAGCACGAGGAGGGTAAAGAGGATAGACAACGGAATGGCCAGGACGGAGATGACCGACGCCCGCCAGCTCACAAACAAGAGCATGGAAAGGAAGATCAACCAAATAGCCCCTAGGAGATATCCCAGCTTGCCAAAAGCACTGTCTCCAATTGGAGCCCCAAAGGAACCATCTAGAATTTCTTGGGTCTGCTCCTTAATATCATCTGCAATGTTATACACCGTATGGAGAGAAGTACCTGCCAGCTCCGGCTCGCCACGAATGAGCTCGATGCGCTTTGCGACTAGTTCACTGCTTTTTACCACATCGGCATCATCCGCATATACCAACTGGTAAAAAAGCGCAGGCTCACTCACTGGTGCACTTTCTGCCTCTTCCCTTGCAACATAGCGGTCAAGGAGTGCTTCATTCTCATTCATCAAGGAAACCTTGGCCACCTGGCCAATGGTTACTGGACGAGGAGCTGCACCAGTAGTATCCACACCAATGACAAGGGCATTGATGTCTTCAAGTGAAGTGAGCGGGGCAGATGTCACTACACTCGCTTTCCGATCTGAAAGATCAA
>DATHWI010000105.1 GCA_035460805.1 Verrucomicrobiia bacterium
GGGGTGGCACCGGAATGGTTGGATGCATGCGGACAGGAGTACCGTTTTTTTACCCGTTACGTACAAGGTGAGATTTCCCTGGAAGAGGCGGTGAGGCTGACAAATACAAGCCTTCACCAGTACGTAAAACGGCAATACACATGGTGGCGCAGACACAGTGACATTCACTGGATTGGGAGCCAAGATGAAGCCCTACAAATTGTGAAACGGTTCCTCGATCGCTAACAGAGTGGTATACTCGGGTCATGTCTGACCAGCCCGATGCACCGGCCCCGAAAGCAGCGTCCAAAGTCCAGTCGCGTCTCGTACGCCACTCGCCCCTCAAGCGTGTAGCAAAGCCAGCGGCTGAACCGGACAATCCCCCAGCACAAGCTGAGGAAGATAGCGCCGCGCCTGTATCGCGTCCTGTTCTTGTTGAATTCCGTGACATTACCAAGGAATACGGCAACCATGTGGCATTGAGCCATGTCTCCCTGAAGCTTTTTAAGGGAGAGTTTCTGAGTGTGGTGGGTCCCTCAGGTGCAGGGAAGTCTACCCTTATTAAATGCCTTACCCTCCAGGAGCGCCCTGACGCAGGGAGCATTTTGGTTGCTGGGCGCGACATTACTACCCTCCGGGCCCGTGACCTACCGTACTACCGTCGTAAGGTGGGAATTGTTTTCCAAGACTTTAAACTCCTGACTGGTAAAACCGTGTACGAAAACGTAGCTTTTGCCTTGGAGGTATCGGGAGTTGGAACACGTGAGATTAAAGAGCGGGTGCATGTCATGCTTGAAACGGTAGGTATGTTGGCTAAACGGGACAACTTTCCTCATGAGCTTTCCGGTGGTGAACAACAGCGCGTGGCCATTGCCCGCGCCCTTGTGCACGACCCGAAAATTCTCATTGCCGATGAGCCTACGGGAAACCTAGACCCAGTGAACACCTGGGAAATTATTGAGCTGCTCTATAAAATTAACCGTTCAGGGACAATGGTCATTTTGGCCACCCATGACCGGGAAATTGTGGACGCGCTCAAGAAGCGGGTTATCACTATGAGGGCGGGAAACATCGTCGCTGACCAAGAGAAGGGGGTATACCTCGTATGATCCAAGCCCTCCTTAGAATTATTGCCTACGGTATTTCTGGTTTCCGCCGGAACATTTGGCTGTCGGTCATTGCTATCATCACCATGACCATGACCCTGCTTACCCTTACGGCGTTTGCCTTAGGTGACAGGATTATTTCCAAGCAGTACCAGCAGTTCAGCCAAGAGAATATTGACTACGCTATCTTCTTGAAAGATTCAGCGGCAGACACCGACATTACTCAGCTCCGTACTCAGATTGATGCCCACACCGGCATTGTTTCCTCCGAGTTCATCAGCAAGGAGGAGGCACGCCTCCGTTTTGAAAAGCTTTTTGGCGATGACCCAGAGCTTAAGGGTGTGATTAGTGACGAAAACAACCCGCTTCCCCGTGAAATTACGGTGAAATTTGAGGACCCTAAGTTCATTGACCCTTTTAACGACTTCATCCAAGAAGACCGGTTCAAGGAAATTGTTGAAAAGACCAGCTACCAGCGGAACCAGGCAGTGATCGACAACTACCTCCGCACCACTGGCTTCCTAAAGATCTTTGGCATTGCCCTCTCCCTCTTCTTTACGCTGGTGGCTATCCTGGTACTGCTCAACACTATCAGGCTTACCATCTACTCCCGCCGCACTGAAGTGGAGGTAATGCGTTTTGTGGGTGCAACCCAGGGATATATCCGTGGCCCGTTCATTGTTGAGGGCATTATCTTTGGGCTCATTAGCGCTATTATTGCCGCTATGCTTTCCTGGCTCTTCCTCAACCAGTTAGAAACGCTTATTGAGCAGAGCTTTGCGGCTGGCAATGTTAACTTTATTACCGACCTATTCGCAGATACCCTCCGGGTCGGCAACCAAAGCGCGGTGAGCAGCGTTCTCACCACCCTCTTCCTTCTCCAATTAGGTGTCGGCTTATTACTAGGCATAGCCTGTAGCATATTTGCTATCCGCCGGTACCTAAAGGAACAATAATACGGTTGGAATTACGATTTAACGCTAGAATTACATGCAATCTGTCCGGGGCTTCAGCATCATGCTGGGCGTCGTGACACTCATCCTGAGCAGTTTCGGCCTTCCCTTCACCCAGATAGCAAAACCGCTGTCGGTTGAAGCGGCCACCTCACCGAGTGTTAGTGCGCTAGAGAAAAAGAAGAAAGAACTTGAACGGCTTGCTGCTCAAAAAGAGGCAGAGGCAAAGCGTCAGGCTCAGATTAAGGTTACTGCCGAGGCGAAAGCCAAGGAAGTGGCTGGTCAAATTACTGTACTCCAAGGCAATATCCAGCAGACACAGGGGAACATTGTTGGTACCACCACGGAAATTGAGCGCAAGAATCAAGAGATTGCCCAATTCCAGTCCGACCTGTCCCGGTTGGAAACCCAGCAAGGTGCGCTTCTCCGTCAAATGTACATCATGCGTTCCAGCATGCCGGATTCCCTGGCCGTATTTGCGGACCAGCCTATTGCTGACCGGGCCAAGGAAGATTCACGCTTCTCCTCACTCAAACGGTCTGTGGCCACCCTCTTTGTGAAGACTACGTCAGCCAAGTTGGCAGTAGAGCAGCGGCGGGATGAGTTGGTGAAGAAGAATAACGACCTTAACAACCTTAAGGCCCAGCAAGACGCGCAAAAGCGAGGTTTGGCTACGTACCAGCAGACCCAGGTTGCCCTGAAGCAAAATGCGGAGGCAGCTGTTGTAAAGCTTGAGGCCGACGCGCAAAAAGCACGGCAACAAGCAGCAGCGGTTGAGTCCCAGATTTCCGCGGCATTGAGTGCCGCCATTAGGAATAGTGCTAAGGGAATTTACGGCTCAGGTGCTGGTGTGGGCCAGCGGGTGAGCAGAGGTGATTTTGTCGGCATCCAGGGTTCGACAGGCTTCTCAACTGGCGACCACGTGCACTTTGAGGTCCGCGCTAATGATGTGCCGGTAAACCCCCGCCCATATCTCAACAACGGCACTATCAGCTGGCCGCTTCGTAACTTTATTGTGACGCAGGAATTTGGCCGCACTTCGTTCTCCAATGTCTACGCCGGGGGTATCCACACTGGTATCGATATTGCAGGCCCTTCCGGTTCGCCGGTCTATGCCCCTGCTGATGGCGTAGTAATTTTGAACGGTTGCCCATCAAGCTGCAGTAGTGGGTATGGCCGTGCCTGGGCAATGCAGTTGGACAATGGCTTGGTAGTCATGTCCGCCCACCTTCGCCTTTAACTTCGTAACCCGTTACCCGCATGATTACCTCTCCTGGCCCTGTCCCGCGCCGTCAGCATTCGCCTGCTAGCCGCTTTGCTGCTGCAGTCCTTGTATGCGCCCTGTTAGTGGCAGGCGGCGTAGGGGTTGGGTATGTGTTGGGACAGCGCCAAAGCGTGGCGGCAGGTGACAAGGCTGATCTAGGCACCTTTTGGAAGGCCTGGGGGATCATCGACAAGAAGTTCTTCGGGGACACTTCCACAGAAAAACGCCTCGAGGGAGCAATTTCCGGAATGGTGGCAGGCCTTGGTGACCCGTACACCACCTACCTTGAGCCAAAGCAAAACAAGGTCTTCCAAGAAGACTTGCAGGGAAGTTTTGGCGGCATTGGTTCAGAGCTTTCCGTAAAGAGCGGCCAGCTGGTGATTATGTCTGTGTTGGATGACACCCCCTCTTCCCGGGCGGGCCTTAGGGCAAACGATGTCATCATCTCAATTGATGGTGCCGAAACGGCAGATATGAGTTTTGTTGATGCTATCGACAAGATCCGTGGTGACGAGGGTAGTACGGTAAAGCTCTCCATTGGACGAGAAGGGGAGGAGAAGGCCCTGGCTATCGATGTGATCCGCGACGTGATTGTGGTGAAGAGTGTCATTACGGACAAGTTGGGTACCAACAAAGACATTGGCTACATTAAGGTGAACCAGTTTGGACAAGATACATCCCAGGCGTTCCGCCAAGCTTTGGTAGATGCCAAAGACAGCAAGGGCGTGGTTATCGACCTCCGTAACAACCCAGGCGGATACCTGAATGCATCCCTCCAAATGATTGGTATGGTGTTGCCGCAAACGCCTACAAAGGACGATGCCGTTTTGGGCCGCCGCGTAGGGGTGACTGAGAAAGACAAGGACGGGGACAAGGAGTTGCCAGCTGGCCGGGACATTATCCTGGACACAATGCCCCTAGTTATCCTCGTAAACGAGGGGAGTGCTTCGGCTTCCGAGATCTTTGCCGGTGCTATGAAGGACTATGCCCGCGCAAAGGTGATCGGCGTGAAGACATTTGGCAAGGGCAGCGTTCAAGAGTTACAGGAGCTTGGTAACGGTGGTAGTATTAAGGTAACAGTTGCCAAGTGGTATACACCGCTCGGAACGGGCATCGATGGGACGGGCATTGAGCCAGACATGGTTGTAGAGCTCCCAGAAGATGTGACCGCTTCGAAAGACGATGTGCAGGTAAAGAAGGCACTGGAAATTCTTACCCAAAAGTAGGCCGTTTTCATGCCTGATTCCGCACTTCCGCCGGTGCCACCACCGGCCCCACTTCCTCAAACTCCGCCACCTGTTGACGCACTGGTTCTTCCTGATGAACCTGACGCTTCCGAGGCGTTGAGTCCTTTTAAGGTACTTGGGAAAAGTGGGGGAGCATCGGTTGTCCCCCCTGTCAGCCCAGCTGCCGAGCAGGTAGTGCCTCTTCCGCCAGTCGCCCCCACTCCTCCTATTCCCACTCCTCCCGCTCCTGCTGCACCGGTGCCATCGCCCGTTCCTATTCCTGCCCCTCTTCCCGTTGCCCGCCCTGCTGTAAGCGCTGTGCCACCTGTCTCAAGTGGGAGTCCAATGGATGAGGA
Source organism: Verrucomicrobiia bacterium (assembly GCA_035460805.1). NCBI lineage: Bacteria > Pseudomonadati > Verrucomicrobiota > Verrucomicrobiia > Verrucomicrobiia bacterium. Next base: position 4,885 of record DATHWI010000105.1, read on the forward strand.
TATTCCGGACACAGAAGAACTGATTAAACAGGCAGCTGCCGCTCCCTCGCAACCTCTCATCCTTCCTAGCCGTGGCGCTGGCTCTTCGGCTCCCGTTGCCCCTCCGCCAAGCAAACCGCGGGAAGAATTTGTTGCGGCCGATCCCGTTGCTATTCAAGAATCCCTGAAAAAAATAGAGGTAAAAAGCCGTGAGGGAAACCCTCTCCCACCGCCCGTCATCGACGAGAGCGGCCTTGCCGGCAGTTCAGAGCTGCTCGCCCCTCCGCCTCCGCCCGTCGCCCCATTGCCAATGGACGAGCGCCCAGTCCCCGTGCCTCTCGCCCCATCTGCACCAAAGGCTGAGTTTCATGCACCCGTTGCGCCCCCTCCTCGGCCACCTCTTGCACCTAAGGCCCCAGCCCCTGCGGGCATGTTGCCCCGCCCGGTAATTCCGGCCGCACCGCCAGCGCCTCCGCATGAACCCTTGCCAGCGGCCGCCCCGCACCGTCGCAGCGGCATACTCTTTGCCATACTGGGTATTGTAGTGGTTCTCGCTCTCTTGGGTGGAGGCCTCTACGTCCTTGCCCTTTCTGGTGCCCGGGTTCCAGTCCTTGCCCAGTTCATTTCCGGATTAGAGGGTGACTCTTCCCGTGCCATTAACCGGGCAGAAGCGTTTGTCGCCACCCATGTGCCATACCGCCTGACCGGCGCCTTGGAAGTAGAGCTTTCGGGTGGCAAAGAATCTTCTTCGTTGGGCGATTCCGCAGGGATATTCAAGGTGCGGAGCGACTTGTCCGGCGGGCTTATTACCGACAAAGGAGAACGCTTTATTGCTGCCTACTCCATTACCGCCAACGACGGGACTGCAGTGCCGGTGAATGCGCGCTACACAGGTTCAGAATTCCTCGTTGACTTCCCCGCAAACCAAGACAAGAGCGCTGCTTCCCTTTCCGCCACTAGCTTGCGCGACACCCTTCTGGCACCTGCGCTGCAGCCCGTGCCGCTGGAAGTCATCCTTAAGAATGCCCAAGCGGAGCAATCGTATAAAAAGGTTTCAATTAACCAAAAGCCGGCTGCCTCGTACGTGGTAGGGATGCCAAAAGAAGCCATGGCGCCTTATTTCCCTCTGGGCGCAGAGTTGGAAGCGTCAGTGGCGGAGGTGGCCTTGGCCTGGAAGGATACCGACAGGACGGCAGGTGAGCCGTTGGATGTCCAACTCCAGACTACGTTCTCGTACCAAGGGCACAAGTATACGTACGCTGCCCATTGGCAATACACCGGCTGGCAGCAGCAGTCTCCTGAGCCAGCAACATTGAGCAAGCTTTTCAGTACGGACCCAGGTAATGTGGCAACGGAACTTACTACTGAAAGTTTTGTGTCCCGCCTTGGACTCTCTTTCGCTGAGGTCCCACATGGTGGCGAGGCAACATCGGGTAACCCTGTAGATGAAACCACCCGGTTTACGCCAGTCATCCCTAGTGGGGATGTGATCACTGTTGTGCAAGCTCCCCGGCCCGAGATGCAGCCTGTGCCTACCCAGCCAGCTTCCGAATTGGCAAAACAGCGCGATGCCCAGCGCAAGCAAGACCTGCTTGATATCCAAAAGGCGCTTAAGCAGTACAAATTGGAAAAGGGTACCTATCCCGTTGTTTCCAAAGAGGTTCAGATTGGAAGTGATACCACCGTCTTTAAGGAGCTGGTGCCAAAATACCTGACCAAAATGCCGGTAGACCCATTGAATAGTACCTATTACTACGCGTATAACGTGAACACGGACAGCGAAGGAAAGGCGACTGAGTACCACCTAAGGGCGGTGCTTGAAGACCACGACGATGCCTCCGCCTTGGTTGGACAGGTTTACCACTATTACCAACTCACCAATAAGTAGAAAAAATTCATGTCGCCGCTTATCATTGCCGCCATTCTTCTTGGCCTCCTCGTACTCTGGCTCGTCCTTGCTTACAACGGATTGATTGGTGCGCGTAACCGCACTGACGAATCCTGGGCAGATATCGACGTCCAGCTTAAGCGCCGCTATGACCTTATCCCCAACCTCGTTGAGTCCGTAAAAGGGTATATCAAGCAGGAGAAGGATGTATTGGAAAACGTGACAAAGGCCCGTGCAGAGGCAATTGCCGTTGGCAGCGCAGCAACCCCTGCCGCACAGAGCAAGGCTGAAAACGGCCTTACCCAGGCCCTCCGTTCTGTCTTTGCGGTTTCTGAAAACTACCCAGACCTTAAGTCCTCTGCCAATTTCCAGCAGTTGTCCACTGAGCTGACAGACACGGAAAACAAGATCCAGGCAGCCCGCCGTTTCTACAACACCAATGTCCGCGACTTCAACACCAAGTTGCAGGTAATTCCTACCAACATCTTTGCCAAGTCCATGGGCTTCACTGCCAAGGAATTCTTTGAGCTTGAAGAGGCTTCTCCTGAACGTGAAGCGGTCAAAGTAGCATTCTAAGGCGGGATGACCCTTTATACCCAGGTCTCCCAAAACAGGTATAAGACCTTTGCCTTCCTAGGTATTTTCATGGCGCTGGTAGTTGGCATAGGCTGGGCCGTTTCCCTTTACTACGGCTCTCCGGACATCCTCCTTATTGCTGGTGTGATTGCTGTAGTGCAGGGGACGGTCAGCCTGTATGCCTCTGACAAGATTGCCCTGGCGGCAGCCAAGGCAGACGTGTTGGATGAGCAGCAGTACCGTTTCGTGTACCAGCTAGTGGAAAACCTGAGCATTACCGCCGGCCTGCCCATGCCGCGGCTTTATTTCATCGATGACACCGCAATCAACGCTTTTGCCACTGGCCGCGACCCAAAACATGCTGCCATTGCGGTAACCAGGGGAGCCATTGAGCGCCTAGATAAAAACGAGCTAGAAGGCGTGCTGGCCCATGAGCTGGCTCACGTTGGTAATGAGGATATCCGCCTCATGAGCATGGTGATGGTCATGGCCGGTATCATTGCCCTCGTCTCCGACCTTTTCCTGCGCTCCATGTTTTATGGCCGGCAGCGGGATGACAACAATAATAGCGGGGGAGGCTTTATGCTTATCATCGCCCTCGTATTTGCCATCCTGGCGCCTATCGCTGCCACTCTCATTCAACTGGCTATTTCCCGCAAGCGGGAATTCATGGCAGATGCTACCGGTGTGCTTCTTACCCGCTACCCGGAAGGCCTCATTTCTGCGCTGCAAAAGATTGGGGGAGATACTGAACCCCTGGAGGTTGCCAACAGGGGGACTGCACACATGTATTTCAGTAACCCGCTGACGGGCCAGGCCTTGGCGAACATGTTTGCCACCCATCCTCCTATCGAGGCGCGCATCGCTGCTCTCCAAGCAGGAAGCGGCATGACTCAAGCATAAGGCCTAGCGCCTCCTTGATTCACCTTTTTTAATCTGGTATATTCCTCGCAAACCGAAACCTGAGGGTTTGGGAGGAATTTACCAATATGATCTTAGTTCTTTGCTTGGTCTGCCTGGGCATTTTTTTGTGGCTTTTATGGGAAAGCCCGTCATGTCAGAGGTTGATGGCCGACGAAGAGCGAAGAGATGCATTGTTTCTCAAGCTTGGCAGTTGGCCCCGATGCCTTATTCCCCGTTACTGGCTGACTTGGTTGCAGATGCAAGTCTGGACCCCGTCTGCCCATGTCTTGTTTGTTATTCACGTCATTGGTGAGGGTGAGACATCGCGCAGCCGCGCCGCGCGTATCCGTACGCCGCTCGCCTGGTTGCTGCCACACTCGGTTATTGAAAGGTACATGCGGTTCGTACCGCATGCCCTGCGCTACATGGGTGCAGCCCGTGTGGAAATGCGTGACGGCGGCCGCAAGCGGTACGTTTACGTGCATGTCGTGGGGCTCCCGTGGAATACAACTGAGCTCACTAAAAAAGAGCATTCGTTGTACGAGACGGCAGTTGCCGATATGAACCAGACAATCATCTATATGCTGAGGGACGTAGTCCCGGAAGCATCCGTAGTGGCGCTGGGCGCAGCAACGGCCATTCCCAATACCTTTGGCACCAAGTTGCCCGCTATACTGGCGGCAGCTGGGTTCCCTAAGGTGACTGTCACCAACGGCAACTCCAACACAGGAGGAGCCGCTGGCGCTAACCTCATTTGGTTCCACAACCAGTGGATGGAAGTGTCTGCCGACCGGCAGGGGAAGAAATGGAAGGTGGCCATTGTTGGTGCTGGCTCCGTAGGCTCCGGCCTTGCTCGGGTACTCATGAAGCGTGACGACCTGTGTTCCGAGCTCTTATTGGTCGGTAGGAATCGTGGTGACCGCAAGGTCAGCAAGCTTATCGATGAATTGAGCCGGGGTTATCCAAGCGGTCCCTCCGTGGAGGAGCGTGACCTGGAGGAGGTTGTCCAAGAGGCAGATGTGGTGGTTTTCTGTACCAACAGTGCCACGCCCCTCACCTTTGCTAAGAAGCCACGGAAGGGAATGCTCTTCTTAGATGTCGCCAAGCCCGCAAATGTCCCGCGGGAACTATGTGCGGACCCAGACTACCTGGCTGTGTCAGGAAGTATTGTGACGCTGCCAGGTAGGGGAAGGGGATTTGGGCTTTCCATCGGTCTTAAGGGATATCTCTGTTTCGCCTGCGGGGCAGAGGCGGTCCTTCTGGCGGCTTACAAGAAAAGCGAGGACCGGTGGAATTGGCTTACCCGCGGGTTTAAACCTGAGGACATCCCCACCTTGTTTGTGGGACAGCCTAAGGATGCGGTGATGCAGCGGCTGGGAATAATCTCTGACCATTTGGGCATAAGGCCCAGTGACCAGTGGTTGGACCCTCACACCAACTTGCCGTACTCGGAAGACCGGGTGCGGGCGTTCCTGGAAATGCTGGAGGTCTCAAGAGAGTAGGGAAACCTACTCTCTTTTTTATATAAAAAACCGCCCCGTGAGGGGCGGCGTTTAAAGGTTCTAGCGGCGGCCGTTCTTCATTTTGATTGCGTGACGGCTGAAAACCACGAAGAAGTTGATCTCGGGACAGACCCAGACTGCTAGGTAGTTTTCTTTCATCTCCGGGTCGGGGTCGAAGAGCAAATCCCCCGTTGCATGGCCCTCCATTTTCTCTGAGAAATTCAGGAGGGATGTCCCGGGGTCTTTGGCGACAATGGCAATGCCGCGCGTGCATCCCTTGAGCTGCTCCTCTGCGCGTTGGGACAAAGTGTCCACAATGCAGAGGCCGCCCTTGTAATAGATGCTTCGGTTCACTAAGGCGGTGGGCTCATCGGCCAGGTGCCAAAGCCCTGCATGGACAAGTGCCAGGCGGATAGTGGTGCTGTCGATGGGTGAGCAGGGGGTGATCATCCGCCAGTGGTCGTTGAGGAATCTCCCCGAAATGACGGCACCAGCAAATGCCACCCCTGCTACTGCGACGAGGCAAATGGCTACAAATACGGGAATGGGAACGTTCAACTATCTCTCCTCGCCCAGGTGGGCGTACTGCTGCGGATCTTAGCAAATATACCCAAGGAAGTAAAGGAGATACCACCCGTGTTTTCTGCTACAGTAACCATATGCAGCTCACTCACTCCGAAGCAAAAAACCGTCTCCAGAAGCTCCGCGACGAAATCAACCGCCAGCGGTATAACGTGCATGTTTTAAACAAAGAGGAAATATCCGAAGCAGCCCTTGATTCCCTTAAGCATGAGTTGGTCCAGCTTGAAGAGCAGTTCCCCGACCTTATTACGCCAGACTCCCCGTCGCAGCGCGTCGCAGGCAAGGCCCTGGAAGGCTTCAAAAAAGTGACCCACTCGAGCCGGATGCTTTCCCTGAACGACGTGTTCACCTTTGCGGAGCTTAAGGCCTGGGAAGAGCGCACCGCAAAATTCCTCAACACACCGTACAAAGGTGGCTACTACGCAGAACTGAAGCTGGATGGTTTTGCCATCTCCCTTATTTACGAGGATGGGCTTTTCTCCCAGGCGGTAACACGCGGTGACGGGTTTGTGGGGGAAGATGTCACGCTCAATGCCCGTACCATCCAGGCTATCCCGCTGCGTCTCACGCGCGTAATCCCTGGCCGCTTTGAAGTGCGCGGCGAGGTGTACATCACCAAGAAGGACTTTGCCATCATAAATGGTGAGCAAGAGAA
>DATHWI010000106.1 GCA_035460805.1 Verrucomicrobiia bacterium
GCTACCGGCTTCAATGGCTGGGGCATGGCCCATGGCGTGGTAGCCGCCCAGCTGAACACCGACCTTATTTGCGGCCGCAAGAATGAGTTTGCAGACCTTTACGCCCCCACCCGCTTCAAACCAGTGACAAGCGCACCCCAACTCCTTAAAACGGGTTTCAGCACCGCAAAACACTTCATTGGAGACCGCCTGTCCCATGGGGACAAAAAGGCAGTAGAAAAGCTCAAGGCCGGTGACGCCTGCGTGCTGACTATCGATGGCATTAGGCTAGCCCTTTACCGCGGCAAAGATGGTGAGCTTCATGCCCTTTCCGCAACCTGCACCCATATGGGCTGCATTGTGAACTGGAACCCAGCAGAGGAAAGCTGGGACTGCCCGTGCCACGGGTCACGCTTTGCTGCCGATGGAACCGTTATCCATGGGCCGGCTGTGAAGGACTTGGAGAAGAAAGAGCTGTAATAAAAAGGCCCCCTCGTTGAAGAGGGGGCACAGAGGCAGGCTGTATTAAGCCTTGTAGATACGAAGCACGACCTGGTCCCAAGCGGGATCCTCGAAGTTGCTGATGATGCCAGCTTCGAAGGTCATACTAGAAACCCAGTTGCTCACCACGTCGCTAAGGGCGCCAGTGAGCGGTGCATCCATTTCGCCGCCAAACCCGGCCGAGTAGGTAAGAAGCTGGCCGCTCTTGAGCGGGATATCCAACTTCACTTTCACGGTTCCGGTGGCGCTCTGGCTACCGTACGCGGTCTCGATGAGCTGCGGCACCATCATGACCAGGTTGACCATGTTGGCGTAGCACACCATGTAACCATCGGTATCCCTGGCGAACCAGCGGCCCTGCTGACCAAGCACTGTCTGGCCGTCGGTGTCGAAGATCTTCACCGTGGAGCCGTTAATCACGACTTCCGCGTCGAGTTCGACAACGGTCGAGTAGTTCAAGGACTTGGTCGCCACGCCCACCTGGCGGGACATATCGGGGAGCCCTGCGAGGGTTCCGTCGTTCATCCGGTAAGAGTGGGCGCCATAGACGGGCAAGTTGGTCGGACCAGAGAAGGTGTTGATGCCGTGCGCAAGGGTAAGCATGTTGCCCTTGTCCACCTGGTAGGTGGCGCAGCCAGAGGCATACAGGTAAGGGCTGTACATGAAGACAAGGCCCGAGCCCTGACTCACCCGCACACGTTCAGTCCCGCCGCGCGTGGTCGCGCTAGGCGCGCCAGTGGGTGCGGGAACGAAAGTGCGGTCAGCACCCTTCCAAGCGGCGAACTTGTTGAGTACGCCAGCCGGCACGTAGAACGGGGTACGGAACGTGTTGCGCTGCCGGGTCAATCCCCGGGAAACGCTCGCGTTGTACTCCTCGATCATCTGCCTGAGGTCGATTACCTGCGCGTGCAGGTTGTCCGCCATTCCAGATGCGTTGTTGTCGCCCTGGCGAAGTCCGGCGGTCGCCATTCCGTCTCGATAGCCCAGACTTCCGGAGAAGCCAAAGCTCATTGGCCAGTTGGGTGCGCTCTCGATCAAGCCGAGGCGGACCCCGTCAGGATCGGTGTGGGTGAACTTGAGGTTCACCGGCATGTCCCTGGTCCCAGTGCCCTCCGCATAGCGGATGGTCATGGGTCCCGGCGCAAGCGCCAGGAAGTTGGCCGTCGAAGCCGGCATGTCCGCGGTACCAGGTGGGTTGGTGTCAGGGACACCGCCATCTCCAGAACCACCACAGCCAACCAGAGCGAGAGCGAGCAGAGAGAACAATCCAAACTTCTTCATATGTTAACTTCCACGTTCCTGACCGGTCGTTGCCGGTTTCAGTGCGTTGCGTTTATACCATGTAGCAAAAGAACTGTCAAGGTATAAGGCCTTGGCATTTTTGTTTCATGAACCACAAAGCCAACTACTTCTCAGGCGCAAATGACAGCCCTTTGGCGGCAAGGGCTAATTTCAGTTGCTTCACGGCATTTGGGCCAATACCGTGGAGTTTTTTGAACTCCGATTCTTTGACCCTCGTAAGCTGCTCTAAGTGAGTGTAACCAGCACCAGCCAGTGCCCGGTACGCCGGCTGCGCAAGTTTAGGAAAAGGGGTAGTCATATAGGGAATAATAGCCTTGATTTCCCAGGGTGCCTATGGTATACCTTCATCGCCTGAATAACCCGGCTTTTGACAATCCGACCCAGAGGAATCCCCATGAATACAAAACAGATATTTATCTCCGTACTCCTCGCAATCGCGTTCTTCGTATCCGTTGCCTTGCCCGGTATAACCTACCTGGAAACTCGGAACGATATTGTGAAAGCGCGTAATGCGGCGATAGCGCAGCACGACCTTCTCGCCACCCGTTACCAGTTCTGGCGGTATGTCCCCATTGCTAACAAGGCAGACAGTAAGGGCTTTGACCTTATTGCCTACCATGTAAACCAGTGGGCAAAGACCGTCCAATCCGCCAAAAAACTGGAGGAGACAATTAAAGACTCCCCCTACATTAAGGTGGACTACGAGTTCCCCTACGCCACCGTCCTCGAGAATGCAGGTTCTTCACCTTACTTCACTATTGTTGAGGAAGACGGCGACCGAGTTGTTAGCAACGCGTTTTGCGAAGATGTAGACCTGTACACAGAAAAGGGAAACGTGGCCTTTACCGCCCCCGACTCTCTTCCACCCGCCCGGAATGCAGAGGCTGAAGCAATTCAGAAAACGAAACTCTACATACCGGTTGCAGGGATCAGTTGGGCCGCAGTCTTTCTAACCCTTGGCATCTACTGGCTCCTGCCACGCTGCAATGCCATTGACCGTGAGATCCTTCGGCACAAAAGAAGGATTAAGCAGTTAGAGGGCGATATAAACGAACTCCCCGATGACTCGCGAGAGGCCGCACAGAAAATACGCGATGCAATTGGCGCCCTGCAGAGCGCCATCACCACCCTTGAAGGCGCTAAGGAGCAGTCCTACAAGGAACGTATTCGCATTGGCAGGGAGCTCAAAGAAAAGAAACTCCTGGAGCACGCCAAGGACGCAGTGGAAGAGGCGAAGCAAAGCACGGAGGCCGTAACAAGCCGGCAGAGAGCGGAAGAAGAACTCCCGCTTCACACGCGGTAGCCTTCCCTCCCTCACTCTGGGTCTTTGTCAAAGCCTTCTCAAGCACCACACCCGTGGTGCTTTTTTCATAAGGTATGAAAAAGGAAGCTCAACCTGAGCTTCCTTGGGATTCCTACTCTTCCAGGACGCTTCCTGGGAGCTTAAGGCCTGCATAGAGAGCGACACGTCCCCGGCTTTCATCGCGCCGGATCACCGGTACGAAACCCTGGGTCCTGATGTAGTTCCACAGCCAGCGGTGGTCCTCGTTAAGCAGGTCGTCTTCCCCTAGTCCCTGCGAAAGGATGGGGTCGGTTTCGTCGTTGTGCTCCCGGCGGATAAACCGCCTTCGTGTGGCATCCTTACACAGGTCCAGCACCTTCATTTCCGGACTAGCCGGAGGGGCGCCCTTGAGGAAGTACTCCTGTGCCTTCTTGGGAAAGCGCTTGGCTGCCTCTTGGGCACTCTTTTTAATCTCGGTTGGATCCTCTGCAGGATCCAATTCCCCTTCTTTAACCCGCTGCCACCTACCAAGGGCGCGGCCATGTTCATTACGCGTCTTTACCATGTCAATCGCTCCAAAACACCCGGAGTATAGCAGAAAAAGGTACAATTTTGGTTAAGAAAAAGGCATCACACAGGTGATGCCTCGAAAGACTGCGTTATCTAAGGATTGGGGCAATTTCCTCATGGATTGCCTCCAGTGCTTCCCTCCGCGTTCCGGAACGTGGATTGCGGATGGGGTCCCCAATCACCAAACAGTCCGAACCAGATTCCAGCGCGCCAAGGGGTGTCATGACCCGCTTTTGGTCACCTAAGGGATGGCCCTCGGGGCGTATCCCTGGCGACACAATAAGCAAACCAGTCTTGCATAATTCTCGGATTACCCTGGCTTCATGGCCAGAAGCCACTACGCCATCTAACCCACACCTTTCTGCAACCATTGCCAAACGCAGGGAGTCGCTGCCGTCTAGGCTGCTAGTCAGCTCAGTAATGCCAAGCAGCTTGCACATGTGCCTGTTCTGGCCCAGTGCCTCATCCCTGGCCCCTACCGCCGCCCGCAGCATATCTAGACCACCCTGCACGTGCAGGGTCAACATGCTCACACCAAGGTGGGCAGCATTCCTGACCGCTGCCGCCACAGACATTGGCTTGTCGTGGTACTTAAGGTCAAGAAAGATGCCGTACCCAGCCCCAATGGCCGTCCGTACCAACTCCGGTCCTTCGGCCGTGAAAAGCTCACATCCCACCTTGTAGGTAGCAACCAGGCCATCCAACTCCTTCATGAGAGCCCAGGCCTCTGCCGCCGAAGAAACATCCAAGGCAGGAATGACAATCTCCCTCGGGTTCAATCCTACTTTCCCATCGCCGTTTTTCAAATCTCATACCCTCCAAACTGACTGGAGTATAGCAAAAGTAATGGAATGAAAAAGCCGCTCCTTGAGCGGCTTTGTGATTTCCCTGGTTAGCGAACAGCTGCAGGAAGGGCTTCCCTGATAGCGTCGCGGATCTTGAAGATGACTTCGTCACCTGGTTGGGGCAGGTCAAGGTAGGGGGTGTAGTTCTTGGTTGGCCGCCGGTCCTCAAAGGTAAACCCGGCAAACTCCTTGGTTAGTTCATGGCGCGGGATGATATGCCAGTGACAAACCCTCCAAGTATTCCGGAGGTTGGCATAGTTGTACATGCGCGGGGCAAAGAGCTGGTCAAAGCAGTGACGCACCTCGTTTATGACACCGACGTTGAAATCTAACTGGATCTCAACCGGCAGCGTGAAGGGATCCACTTCTTCGCCACTTTTGAGGGCGGCATAGCAGCGGCCAAGGTATTGCTGCTGCTCGTGCAGGTAAAGGTCCCAATGCGTATAGCGCTTGAGCAGAAGGTCTTCAAATGGGATGTTGGGCAATCGTTTTCTCCTTTTTAAAGTGCGTCTTTCACGCTATCAGAAGTACAACGTGCTTGCCATAAAAAACAGGCTGCCGTGGGGCAGCCTGTGCAATGGTTTTGAGGAGGATATGAAATTACTCCCGCAAAACTAGGTCCTGCTCCCCCGCAACCTTACGGGCTTCAGGTGCAGGCACTCCTTCCATCTCCAACTCTGCCGCCAACCGGTCGCGTAGAACGCTCGTGGTCTCCCCAAGGGCTGCTTGCAGCTCTTCATGGTAAGGCCGGGGGCTTATATAAAAACCGGCGCGCTTGTGGATATCGATCCAGAGCTGCAGCAGCATATTCCACTGCTCGGTATGCTCCTTAGGCGTGAGTTTTCTTTGGTGGTTAGCTGCGGAGTACTTATTAACATGAGACAACAAGACGGCTAATTCTGGATCCTCCCAGAGAACACCATGGTATGCTTCCCATTGTTTTTGGTTTGCAATATCGAACCGATACCAGGATAGGTAATTCTGCCACGTCATGAATTTGACGAACATTCCTAACCCCGGGACTAAAAGTGCAAAGCGAGCCCCATAATTAACGTAGTCTGGTGCGCCAGCAATAAAAACCGCTGCCACCAGCAAGACCTGAACCAAACCTGCCCATGCCCATTGTTTGAAGTGGCGAAGGCGAACCTGCGCCAGCGCATCATAGTTGTTTAGCTTACGCTGCTGCTTTAGCTCGGCAAACCTACCCTCCAGCAGTTCACGCAACGTTACCGATAACTCGTTATATGTCTTTTGAAGCATTCACAGAACCTCCTCAAGTTCCAAAGTGTCTGGATGATACCAAAAAACAGAAAAAATGCCATCCTGATGCGGCTTTTCAGTAGCACATAGACAATCTCATCACTTTTGCTACTGTTTCCTACAGCACTTTGATTTGGAGCGCACTCATGAAACTCCTCGGACTCTTCTTTGCCCTGCTTGCAGGTTCGGTGGTTTGGACGGTAACGAACATCCCACCCTTTGCCATCGTTGTAGGCTATGGCCTCTACGAGCTCCCTACCCTGGTCAACTTGCCCAAAGCTGCCCGGAAGGCAACCGAAGCCCTGGAGCTCTACCCGCTGAGGGAATACCACGTGACCATGGGCATTACCGGCTTCATTGTTTGGGGGCTCATTATAGCCATCTGGACACGGGGGCCTGCCATCCTCTTTTTCAGAACGGCTGACTCAGGGCCAGCCCTATGCCTTACCCTGGGCACACTTGTCTGGGTCGTTAACTTCTACCTCTACCTACGCGGCGGCCAGGCATTGCGCAGCCAATACCGCAAAGTAGGCCAGCCCGTCTCTTGTATGGGCTGTGAATAGTTTGGACTCCGACCGAGAGCAGTGCTCTCGGTCTTTTTTATAGGCTAACCCAGCACACTTAAAAGCTCTTCCTTAAGGTGTGCCCTATTTTCCGTAAGCCACTGGAGACCTAAGTAGCTAGACTCGAAGAATCGGTTGAAACGGTCGTTTGACTTAAGGTTATATTCCCCTTCAACCCAGAGAGAATGAAAATCTTTGATGTACCGCACCTCCACTCCCGCTGCCACTTCCTCTTTGGAGATTGGGTACTTTTGGTGGTAGGCACGGACATAATGCTTGGCCTTTTCTATATTTTCCTGGGAAAAATCACCATTCATAATGACGTACTCCATGGAACGCAAAAGCTCTATTACGCGCGGTGCCATTTCTGCCTTTTCCAGGTCAAAGACCCAAGTGACGTGCGGGCCATCATTAAAGAAAAGGTTAAAGTCGTGGTAATCGCCGTGGGTCAGCGTGTCGTTGGGAAGGTTAAAATCTTCAAAGCGCTTAGTATTGGCTTCAACAAGTGAGCGTTTGAGAAGCACCAATTCTTCCATCTGGTTGTCCAACTCGGTGCGCTCGGCCTTGCCCGCTATAACCTGAAGGATGGCCTCTGCCTTGGCAGCAAAAGTCTCCACATCCCAACCCTTGAAAAAATCATCAATGACAAAGGGGCGCTTCACGCTCTGCAGGTGCATATCCGCCAACATCTCACCCATTGCCGCAAGTTCATCAAGCGTAATGTTGCCCTTTCCTGGGTGCCTGCCTTCCACATACGGGAAGAGGGCGTAAAAGGTGTCATCCAAAATAGTCAGTGTTTCGCCTGACACGTTTTTCCTTGGCAGCACAATGGGGATGCCACCCTCGGCAAAGTACGCTTTCACCTTATGGATCTCCCGCACCTTGGCTTCATCCGTGTGGCGATAGACCTTCAGGAAAAGGCGCGCTCCCCCGCTTTGCAGGGCATAGTTGTTGCTCAACCCCTCTTTGTGCTCACCAACAATGGCCGTATCTGGCATGAGGGCATAGGCCGTTATGATTTGCTGGAGGTGTTGGTTCTGCATTGTCCCAGTGTAGCACTTCCTTTTTTGGTAATAAAAAGAACCCCAGACAGATGTCTGGGGTCCCGGGTTTCACAGGAAAGCAGTTCAGCTTTCGTTGGGAGGAACTGGCTCCTCAGCGTCGCCGCCCTCGGGAATGCGGATGCCGCCCCGCAGCGCGTCCATAAGGCCGCCGATGCCGCCGAGGACCACCATGCGGCCCCCCATGAGGTGGAGACCACCCTGCTCCATCGCCTCGCGGGCAGCTCGCATGGTGTCTTCACGGGTCTCCCTTTCGGCAGTCGTGACGATTGCGTAGTGCATAGGCTCCGGGCAGTTGCCGCTCAGGCACTCGTAGGCGTGGAGCTTCCAACCGTGGGCGTGCTTTTCGAGCAGCGCCTCAAGTTCGGCACAGCTGCCCACTTGGGCAATGAGGAAGTTCGTGATGATTTCTTCCCATTCTAGCGCATCGCTTTCCTTGTAGAGCTTGGCGGCCGCACGGACGACGGTTTGGAGAAGCCGCGGCTTTTCGGCCGGGGGAATCCGTTCGTCTTTCCGAGCCTCCAGCTGGACGTAGAAGTCTGCCACCGTATCCTTGAGGAACGTGCGGTCGAGCGAAGTAAGGGAGAGGGCTCCCAGTCCCGCCAGAACGCTGGCCGGACGACGAAGGAGCTGTGTAGGAGAGAGCAGCTTGTTGTTCAATGTTTCACCTGTTCACCCTGTTGGGCGAATGAAAATATAGCCCAACTGCCAGAAAAAGTCAACAGGCTTACAAGAAAGCGTGCCGCACCGCCTCACTTCCCTCTTTTGGCAGGAGGTTAAGTTGGGAAATTTCCGTCAACGGGACCCATTCGAAAAGGTAGGCATCCTCTGCGGTTTGCTTCTCTTTTTCTTGCCATTCAGGCTCTGTATCATCCAGCTGATGGCAAACCACCAACGTGTTGTGGTCGTAATCGCTGACGATATCTGCAAGTACATAACGGGCTTCTACCTCCATGCCCGCCTCTTCCATGGTCTCCCGGACCACGGCTTGCTCCACCGATTCCCCTTCGTTTACGCCGCCGCCAGGAAAGATGTAATACAGCCCCCGCTCGTTCTCACGGCGCACCAAAAGGATGGAACCGTTTTTTATGAGGACAAGGCTGGCGCGGTGACGAAGACTCATAGGCATAGTTTAGCAGAACACCGGGCTTTACTGATTGACAAATCACGTGGTTTATGCTAAGATCCCGCTAATGAAAGCTGATCGTATTGCGGCATCCTCACAGAGCCTTGTTGATTGCATGACCTTCTTCATGCTCGGGATCATCTTCTCGATCGTCGCCCTGCTCTTTGTCCTCCTGGGAGAAAAAAACCCAGTCTGGGCGATTGTCTGGGCCGTTCTCATTGCCGGGCAGGCTACTGGGATAGCACTCTTGCTACTCGCCGGAGTCATACTCGATGTCGCCTCCCCCGAAGGGGAGCCTGCGCCAGAAGCCGTACCCGCCTAGGCGGCGAAACCAACACCGGGAGACCACCATGGTCCCCGGTTTTTTTGTTACATAAAAAAGGTGCCACACACGTGGCACCTTGAGACCCTAGGTAACTGACTGCCCGAGATAAGCCAGCACCCGGTTACCCATCTCACCCTCCACCTTGCCAGACTCCAGGTAGTACTCAATCAGTTCCCGCAAGGTAAAAATGGAGTGAAGAGTATAGCCGTGATTGGCTAACGCCTCCTTGCCACCCTGTTCGCGGTCAACCACCACAAGTACGTCCCGTACACGGAGCCCCGCATCCGTAAGGATCTGAATAAACTCCAGCTTGGCGCCACCATCCGTAATGACGTCATCAATGACAATGACGGTATCACCAGACACAAACACGCCCTCGATCTGCTTCTGGGTCCCGTACTCCTTCTTTTCCTTGCGCGGGTAGATAGCGGAAAGCTTTTTCCCTGCGCTTACATGGAGTGACTGAACCATGATGGCTGAGATGATGGGCAGGCCAGCGTACGGCAAGCCACAAATGTGGTCAAACTTGGAATGATGTTGCAGTACATCCAACATTGCCACCCCTGTTTCCCCCAGTGCTTCTGCATCCGAAATAAGGACCCGTAAGTCCACATAGATTGGCGAGATGCTTCCGTTCTTGATTGGGAACTCCCCAAACTTAATGGCCCCCACGCGTAACAAGTGGTCGGCGAGAGTAGATTTCCAAACCTGCATGTTCCTTTTTCCTCCGAATTGTAAAACCGCCTACACCGGCTCGTTTGCTCTGTTGGAGCTGGGCTGGAGTATAACAGCTCCCCCTGTTTCCACAAGGAAGACCCGAGAAGATGACTAGTGCTTGCCCGTGCTTCCTATCCCGCCGCGATCCAACGCCCCCATCTTCTCCACTTCCTCAAAGGTAATCTTCTCTTGCTTCATCGCCATGATCTGAGCAATGCGCTGGCCACGTTCAATCGTGACGGCTTCCTGCGTAAAGTTGTACGCAATAAACTGGTATTCGTCGTTGTCCCCCTTAAAGTCCCAGTCAAAAATGCCTATGCCGTTGGCGGCCATCAGGCCAGCTTTGTGCAGCGAACTGCGGGCAGCCATGAGTACGGATGAACCTTCTGGGATTTCCAAGGCCACATTGAGAGGGATGTACCCAATGGACTGCGGCTGGATAACCGTTTCTAGGCGGGCACACAGGTCCACACAGACGGCACCTGGTGATTTGTAAGACGGGAGTGGAAGGGTGGTATCGAACCGCTTGATTTTGATGTGCATGGGGAAATGGTATCACAAATGAAAAATGGCGAGAGCAATGCTCTCGCCACATAGGAGTCAGAAACCCTGGGAAACCGGCACACCAAAACCCTCTTTTGTACTCCGATCCTCAATTACTCTGTCTTTTCTCCTCAGCCCGGTTCCCGTCAAGCGGTACTCGAAGAAAAAGTCAGAGAGGCCTTGACCCGCCTTTTCCCGAGGGACTTTCCTGTGTTCTATGACCCCCTCTTTTACCAACTCCGCGAGAGTCCCACCCAGCCACACGGGGCTTGGCGTCCGGAAAATCCTATCGAAGAGAGATTCGCTCACCCCCTTCAATCTACAGAGCTCCTGCCAAATGGCCCCGGTGGACTTCCACTCAGTATTCAGCACGAGAAGGAGATCACTCTCCGTGTAGCGAGGCACCCTGTAGAGAGTGTAGTGAAGCTTATGAAGAAGGACTCCTCCCCCTATACCTAGAACAGCCATTTTGATTGCCAAGGAGCCGATAGGTAAGAAGAAGGTAAACAGGGCAGTAATGAAGGAAAGGCATCCTCCAAGGAGTAAGAGCGTGGCAACAACTTCAAAGAGGCAGCCAAGCTTTATGACGAAACTGAACTTGTCATTCTGATTGTTTTCCAACTGCACACCTTAAAGTTCGCGTCGAAGCAGAGAGTCTTTGAACGCAAGCGGAGTATAGCAAGAAATATACCTCCTGAAAATAAGTAAAATTGACAGCTACGCCCTAAATCCCTATCCTCAAACGCGTGAAAACCCGCGCTGTTTGCTTGTCCCTTGTTTTCTCAATAAGCCTCCTGTCCGCCCAGGCCCCCGAGAAAGACCTAACTCCCGAGTTCACCAAGCTGTGGGAAAAGGCAAAGCCCTCCCCTAAGGCGGACGCACTCATTAAAGGGGCCGTGGAAATACGGACCTTTGCCGGGCCTGACGGCACCCGCTACTGGGCGGCCATCATCAACTTGAAAAAGGCATGGATTGGAGAAATTAAGTACCTGGAATCCACCGTTTTCAAGGGCGATGAAAACCTTAAGATCCTCTACCGCCAGACCATAGCGGAAACGAAAACCCAAAAAGGGATGCAATTTGTGCCCTTCCCGGTTCCCTACGCCAAGACTGGGGTGATCCGCGTACAGGGCGTCATGTACGCCAACCCAAATGTGCGCACTACCAAACCTCTTTCCTTCAGCCTCTCTGAGGCCAAAGAAATTAAGGTGAAGTTCAGGCCCGACGGCTCTATTCAAGCCGTTGGCTAACTCCAACCAGCCCTACCAGGGGCTGGTTTTTATTTACAGGTTGCCTTCTTGCTTTAAGCGCGCCAGAGTATCGTAGCCACGGGTTTCACGGTCTTCCCGCGCAACCCCAAGTTCTTCTAAAAAGACAAAGAGCTCTTCCTGCACTTTCTCCACATCTTTATCTGATTCCAACAAGCGCTCCACCTCAACGAAAACGCCAATCCCCTCAACTTCGTCCAGGCAGATCTCCATGTCCTGAAAGTGGCCTTTTTGCCGCTTCTTTTTAACCTCAACAATGGGCTTGTAGCCCATAAGGAGGAGTATTTCGTGCATTTCCTTCACATTGGCAATGACAGTTTCATGCTCAATGCTATGGAGCTCGTTTACGCCGGGCCGCTTCAAAGTCAGGACGGAACTTTCCCCTTGTTCACGGATGCGAAGGATATTGCGCTCGTTTTGGAACTTCACAAACTCCCAATCGCCTTCCGTATAGATGGTGTCGTGCTGGGTTTTGGGTTCGGTCAGGTGGACGCCGCGCAAAACCAGGGCCGCTTTGAGCCCTTCTGCATTTTGTACGCGCGCTTTGACTTCAATTTCTTGCATACGGCTACTGTAGCAAGAAAAATAAAAAATCCCTCGCAACCTGCGAGGGATTTGGGAACCCGTCTTAATCGTCGTCCTTCGTTATAAGGTACTCCGGGAAAGAAAGGAAGAAGAACATCAAGCTTAACACCGCCCCATACACCCACCCGAGGGCGAGCACCGTACCCAGGGTGAGGTACGACTTAGTGAGGCACTCCCAGAAGACGCGGGAGCAGGCACTGGTGGAGGCCATCTTATTGGCAAAGGCCAGGAGAATGGAGATGCACACGATGCGCACGGGCACACTCACCAAGACAAGGCCCGAGAGCCAAAACAGTCCAAGCAGAACACCCGTTACCCCCAACGATAAAATGAACAGCGTGAAGGGGTCGGTTTCCCGGATCTTCTTTTCATCATCCCTCAGTGGCCTGTCGTACATGAGCAGGTCAATGACCAGGCTCAGTACCGCTGAAAGGAAGATTATCGCCAGTGGATAAACAGGGAAATGCCAGCCAGGAATCTGGAAGACAGGCTCTGACGTGAACCAGCTCCGCAGGTCCGTAAGCGGCTTAGAGATAAAGAGCCAGCTCCCTACCGCCACGCAGCCGTTCCAAAAGATAAGCATGATGTCCTTTTCGCCAAAGCGCTGAAGCTTGCAGAGCGAAAAGAGAACGGCGTTGTAGGCAAAGTGCGCAATGACAGAGCCCAGCAAGCCGTACTTCACAAATGCATACGTAAGGAATATGCCGCCAACAAACTGCGGGACAATCCGAAGGAGCTGCCTGTCGCCCTCGTCAAAGTTCTTAATGTGGATGTAGGCCCACCAAAAGTTACCGACGAGGAACAGGATGTAGAAAGTAGCGGGATCATGACGGTGCAGCACATACGGAATCACCCCTAAAAAGAGGGCCCGTGCAAACAGCTCTTCAGCCAGCACCATGAGAAAGAAATCCATGAAATGGTTTCCCTCCCCCATCTTGCCCATGAAGTCTTCTGCTGCGTGCTCACCCTTCGTCTTACCCGCCAAGGTATTGGCAGCCAGCCCCACCACCACTCCAACCGGAATTTTCACGGCAGTAAGCGCCGCGACAAAGCCAGCGAGGAGGAGGATGTCGGTCTGTGCAATCGGCACAGTAGGGATAATGCTCACATTCCCGTTCAGGAACGCAGAGAGCTCGTCCCACATCGGTGGAAAAAGGTCGAAGGTCTGAGCTATGAAAACCAAGAGCAGCCAGGTGCCGACCAAAGTCCAGAAGCCCAAACGGTTAACTTTGTATTCGGGCTTCTCGCCCTTTAGGTTGAGTATCATTTTTATTTTGTGTCGGTTTTTCA
>DATHWI010000107.1 GCA_035460805.1 Verrucomicrobiia bacterium
TGGTAGCCTCTGCGTGGAAGTCCACAATGGCATGGTCATAGCCGGGCTCGGCTAGGATCTTGTCCAACTCCAAGAATGGGTTGTCTACGTTGGCGCCCGTAAAAACGCGCCCAAGTAGGTTAATAAGACGAATCCGCTTCCCCTTGATAACTAAGTCCAAAAAGCCTTTGCCGGGCGTTCCTGCATAGTTTGCAGGCCGAATAAGCATAAGGTCTGGGCGCTCCATTTCCTGGGCGATGTCCACGGATTGCCAAATATGGTCACCGGTAGAAAAAGCATCAATCCCCAAAGCGAGGAGCTCTTTGTAGTGCGCATAGCTTACCCCTTTCCCATGAGTGGCGTTTTCCGCGTTTGCAAAGACAACGTCAGGTTGAAACTCTTCCCTGAGACTAGGGAGGATTTCTTCCACCGCCTCGCGGCCGGGCTCACCAACGATATCGCCAAAATAGAGTACTCGGATTTCCATACAGACACTCTAGCGAAAAAAGTAGCTCCCTGATAGATTCAGGGAGTGATGCAAGGAACGGCGCCGGATAAAACCCAGACAACTCCCCTTAAAGAACTTGTTTGCCCCGCCTGCGGGCAAACAGTGCCCGTACAACTGGGCAACTACATGGTGGAGCATTTTTATTTCATCCCCCATACCACCAAGGGTGGGGAACCCTGTCCTAAGGGCAGGTGTCATACAGGCATCAGCCTTATGAATTTCGATTAAAAAAGCCGCCCAGTGGGCGGCCTTTTCTTTTACCATTTCACATCCCACCAGTATCTGTTAGATTCACCGTGTTATGGATACTTCCCAAAAAGGTTACTGGTTATTTGTGGAGTGCTTCAAGCCGCTCCATCGGTATGGCTTAGGAATTCTTCTGCCCGTGCTGTATGCCTTCGCAATGGTATGGTGCCTTGCCGAGAAGCAATTCGCGCCTCTCGTAGCAGTCACTGCCGCCTGGCTTTTCCTAGACATCTTCATCCCCATGCATGCCCGGAAAAACAGTCGTTGGTGGTGGTAGTTCCGGGTTTTTAAAAAGCCGCCCCAGTGGGCGGCCTTTTCTTTTAGCTAGCAAACGCTTGGTGGCGCGTTTCCCTAATCACATTTACCCTCACCTGGCCTGGGTAGGTCAGTTCAGCCTCAACTTTGGCAGCAATCTCTTTAGCAAGTTTAGCTGCCTCAAGATCATCTATCTCGTTAGGACGGACAAAGACGCGGACTTCACGCCCTGCCTGGATGGCAAATGACTTGTCCACGCCGGGAAAGGCGTTGGCCACATTCTCCAGCTCCCGCAACCGCTCCACGTACTCCTCGTAGGAGCCACGGCGGGCACCTGGGCGGGCGCCGGAAATGGCATCTGCAGTACGGATGATCCACGCTTCGGTAGTTTCTGCATCTACATCGTCGTGGTGGGCAATGATGGCGTGGACGATATCCTCAGACAGCTTGTACTTGCGCGCAAGGTCGGCGGAAATGTGGTGGTGTGGCGCCTTAATGTCATGATCCAGTGCTTTTCCAAGGTCATGGAGAAGACCGGCTGTACGGGCAACGTTCACATTTGCACCCAGCTCTTCGGCAATGAGGCCGGCAATTTTAGACACCTCAATTGAGTGGGCAAGCATGTTCTGCCCGTATGAGGTGCGGTACTTAAGCTGACCTAGGATCCGGACAATCTCCTTAGGCAAGCCACTCACCTTGGCTTCAAGAACTGCGGCTTCACCGGCTTTGCGGATCTGCACACTCACTTCTTCTTCAGCCTTTTTCACCACTTCCTCAATGCGGGCAGGCTGAATACGGCCGTCCTTAATGAGCTGTGATAGGGCCAGACGGCCAATTTCACGGCGGACTGGGTCAAAGGAGCTAACCAGAACAGTGTCAGGACTGTCATCAATGAGGAGGTCAACACCAGTGGCCTTTTCAAATGCCATAATGTTGCGGCCTTCCTTACCAATCAGGCGGCCCTTCATTTCATCGCTCGGGATGGTCACCGCGAATACGGTGTTTTCCGCTGTAACGTCAGAAGAAATGCGAGCAAGGACAGTAGCTAGGCGCTTCCGCGCTTCTGCATCAACGGCACTGTCCGTCTCGTCATCAAGCGCCTTCATCTTACGAAGAAGGTCATCTTTCTGGCTCTTTTCGACCAAATTCATGAGCGCCTGCTTGGCCTCGTCCTTGGTCATTTTGCCGATGCGCTCCAGGGAAGCTTCTTGCTTCTCACGGATTTCACGCACTGCCTCCTTGATCTGTACAAGCTCGGCGTTCTTTTGCTCCCATTCCACACGGAGCCTGTCCATTTCGATACCACGCTTATTGAGGCTCTCTTCCCGATTTTTGAGGGATTTCTCTAAATCACGAAGGAATTCTTGGCGCTCTTCCGCTTCTTTGAGGAGGTCGGAACGACGCTTTTCAGCTTCGTCTTGAGCCTTTTTGACGATTTTCTCAGCTTCCTTTTCGGCGCCCTTGCTCTTTGTACTCACACGCCGTTCGCTCACGAGGAAACCACTCGCCAAGCCGGCAATAATGCCAACTAGCAATACAATACTTTCCATGCAGCCTTTCAGCCCATCACGTCACACCTAAGAGACCATTCCGTACGGAGAATGGGTTTAACCAGAAAATTCGAATAATTCTCGGTGGGATAATCTCATTAAAAGTGATTCGTAGTAAGGCAATAATTATCAGAGGGTCAGAATGGCCTCATCATAGCGGGCGGTGCGGATTTCTGCAATTGACCAGGTTGAAGGGATCAGGTATAAATGGGTGGTCGCCTAAAAACGTCAAACCGGTTTCTGGGGCATACTCCGAATGCTTCGCATTCGTCGTTACCCCTCA